>CAMBXJ010000018.1 GCA_945871455.1 Asaia bogorensis | reverse complement strand
ATCCGCGACGTGACGGTGATCTACCGATCACAGGAATGACCCAGGCCAGCTTCGCGCGGGACCGGTGGCCCGCGTGCCCATGCTGGGATCGGCCGAGCGCCGTTGGTCTGAATGTGCCTGGGTGGATGACGGGACCGGGCTAACGGGAGACAGTGGGCGCAGCGGAGGTGCGTTGCTTAAATGTTCTACGCCACTCATCCGCCTTGTGGCAAGATCATTTTCCATCCCGTCCCGATGATCGAGGCTCTGGACCGGCGTGAACCGACGATTTCAGGGCATCCCGCGCGGCCAGGCTCAGGCGTCGGTCTTGAGTCCGGTTAACAGGAATCGAGAATAAACCTTTGAATTCATGCGTGTTGTGCAAAATTCGTGCAAAGGTTAATCGGTCCGTCCTGACCGCGACAGCAACCGGGACCGCTGTTCGCTAGGACTGCTGCCGCTGTTGACGCGCCACGTCAGGAACATCAGCCAACCGCTTGAGTCCGATACGAACATTGAAAGAACACCGACGCCCATGCCAGAGGGGCCGGGAAGAGAGTTCATTGCGGTTCAATGCGGAAACCCCCCGGTTCCGTTGCGGATCGCGGCGGAATCCGGGGGTTTTCGTTACGAATCGGCGCGGTTAACCTTTGCGCTCGTTTGCACAAAAAACAGGCGGTTTTGCGTCATGCGGGGCATGTCGCCGATCGAGATCCTCGTCCCGATTTTTTAGATCGCGCGCCGGAGCTTGTCACAGATACGAAATGACCAGATAGGCCGCGAGCAGCGCCGCCGTCCAGAACGCCATGCTGCCGGTGGGCCATGTGCGGGCCAGTACCCCTTCTATCCCGTGATGGCGCCGCACCAGGCGGACGGCCAATCGCCCGAGGCGTTCACCCAGGCGCTCTATGACCGCCCAGGCATGGTCGGCGCCCTGGCCCAGGTGGCGAACGCCGCGACCGCGCCAGAACCAGTCCACATCCAGGGTGATCGTCAGGGTCCGTTGCAGCCAGCCGAGCATCAGGAAGAATGCGAGGCCGGAGAAGAGCAGCAACTGCAACTGGAAGATCACGTGGTTCGCGGTGTAGGGCACGTAGGAGACCGGATGCGGCAGCAACGCGTAAAGCGGCCCCGGCATCACGCCCAGGCCCAGGCACAGGACGGAGAAGAACACCATTGCCGCCCGCATGTTCCAGGGCGGATCGGGCGGCCGCAGCCCGCTGTCCTTCTGGAAGAACACGAACCACGGAAACTTGATCCCGGCATGCAGGAACACCCCCGCGGAGGCCGCCGCCAGCAGGAACCACACCCAGGACAGATGCGCCGCGGCGGCGCCATCCGATATCATCGACTTAGAAACGAACCCGGACGTGAGCGGAAACGCCGAGATCGACAGCGCGCCCACAATGCCGCAGATCGTCGTGATCGGCATGGATCGGAACAATCCGCCGACATCGGTGCAATTGCGCTTGCCGGTCATGAACAGCACCGATCCCGCCGCCATCAGCAACAACGCCTTGTAGATTATATGCGCGAAGGCGTGCGCGGCGACCCCGTTCAGGGCCATTTCGGTGCCGATGCCGATCCCGGTGACCATGAACCCCACCTGGTTGACGATCGAATAGGCCAGGATGCGGCGGATATCGTTTTCCAGGATCGCGTAGACGATGCCGTAGAACACCATGAACAGGCCGATCGGGATCAGCACCTCGGCGCCTGGAAAGCCGCGCATCAGGACATAGACGGCGGTCTTGGTGGTGAAGGCGGACAGGAACACCATCCCGGACCACGAACTTTCCGGGTAGGCATCGGATATCCAGACCGACAGCGGCGGCGCGCCGGCATTGATCAGGAACCCGGCCAGGATCAGCCAGCGGGCGGGGCTGTCCAGTGGCATCGGCCCGAACGCGGTGGAGCCGGTGGCGGCGACCTCTCCGGCAATGCCGGCCATCAGCAGCACGCCGCCGAACAGATGGATCACGGCATAACGCAGCCCGGCGCCGCGCGCCGCTGCTCCGCCGCAGCACACGACCAGGGTGGAGGCCAGCGCCATCAACTCCCAGAACACGAAGACCGTGATCAGGTCGCCGGCGAACACCACGCCGATGGCGCCGCCGGCGTAACAGAGCGCGGCGGCGAGTTCGGTGACCCGCGTCTGGTTCAGCGCGAACAGCCCGCCACCAAAGACCATCACCGCGAAAACCGTGGCAAACAGCCGCGACAGCGCGTCGGCTTGCACCAGCACCAGGGACTGGCCGAGGAAGGACGCCCGCAGTGCGATCCCATCCGGCATGGTCCAGATCGCCGACAGTACCAGAAGCGGCAGTCCCAGCAGGGTCGCCTGCCGCAACCGCAACGCCAGCAGCGGCAAGGCGAGCCCGCCCAGGATCAGCCACATGCCTGGCGGGAGGAGGGTGCTAGCGACCATAGTAACGATCATGCCGCTTCAGCACGGCGCCCAGGGTCTTGGCAAACAGGACCAGCACCGCGCAACTCGCGAAGCCGAACCAGGCCCCGAAGCCGAAGGTGCCATCGATGCCGAAATAGGAGTGGTGCACGACCAACGCATCCAGCAGCACGGTCGATACCAGAACCGCGATGAACAGGACCCACAGAATCCGGATGGTGCTGTCCCGTACGAGCCAGTGGTCATCCATCTCGACGCTCCTTCATGTGACGGGGACGACGGTGGGTCGCGGGCATCTGCCTCGGCGACGCGCGATCATTGCCGCGGCGTCCGGAGTAGAGCACGCTTATCCGCGGGTTATGGGGGGCGAGGGGCCGCCATCGATCGCTTAAAGCGGCGGTCGAAGGAAAGTCGCGGATGGCCTGAGTGTGCAGGCCATGGCGGTGTGGGCTGGTCATGCACCAAACGGCGGGGTGATTGTTGGGATTCGCCTTTAGACCAGTTGGGCGATCCGCCGGGAGAGCGCGCCGGCCGCCATGTCTCTGACCATATCCACCGGCGGCGCCGCGGGGCCGTCCGCCCGTCGTGAACTTCGTGTCTTCGTGGTTGAAATCGCAGTTGTTACAAAGGACACCTTGCCTGTCCGGGGGTGGGCCATCGGATAGGTCGATACGAGCTGCAAGTCCGCGATTCTTCACCACGAAGGGACAAAGAAGGGGTCGGCGGACCAGTGCCGGCGGTGGGCGTTCACCTGCCGCCGGTGGACGCCGGCCGGTCACTATAAGTAATGCAATGAAGGAGCCTGCAAGAGTAACTGTCAAGCCCGGTGTTGAGCGGGGGGGTCTCCCGGTCATGGCGGGAGCCGACGCGCTATCCACGACTTGAAGCGTCGATCTCAGCAAAGTCGTGGATGGCCTGCCTGCGCAGGCCATGACAGTGTGGCCTGGCCATGCGCCAGATGAAGCAGTTATTGTTGAACGTTCATTAAGAGCATTTGGTCCTGTCACAGGGTGGCCCGTCACGACAGCCCCCCGCGCGACATTCGTCACGCCAGCTTTCCGCATGACATCCGTCATGACAGCCCCCCGCGTGACATCCGTCACGCCAGCCCGCCGCGTGACCTCCGTCACGACAGCCTCCCGCGCGACATCCATCACGACCCACCCACCATCAGTTTCGCCAACCCCAACGGCAGATATGGGAAGAAAAACAGGCCCAACGTCGCCGATGCGGTCAGGATCAGGCTCAGGACAATCGGCCACGGGGCTTCGCCGGCTCGGTCGGTTTCGTGTGCGTGCGGGGAGGCATGGGGTTCGGGCAGCAGGAACGCCCGATACAGAATCGGCAGGAAATATCCCGCGTTCAGCATGGTGCTGACCACGATGACGCCCACCGCCAGCCAGTTCGCGGTCTGCATTGCCCCGCTCAGGATGAACCATTTGCCGAGGAACCCCGCGGTCGGCGGCAGGCCGATCATCCCCAGGGCGCCGATCGCGAAGGCGCCCATGGTCCAGGGCATGCGCCGGCCGATGCCGTTCAATTGGCTGATCTCGGTCAGATGGTGTGCCGTGTAGATCGACCCGGCGGCAAAGAACAACGTGATCTTGCTGACGGCGTGCCCGGCGATATGCACCGCCGCCCCCACCAGCGAAATCGGCGCCAGGATCGCAACGCCCAGCACGATGTAGGAAAGCTGCGATACCGTGGAATAGGCCAGCATCCGCTTCAGATTGTCCTGCCTCAATGCAACAAGGGACGCCACGATGACCGTGCCCCCGGCGACCCAGGTCATCCAGCCGGACTGGCCGGTGGCGGCCAGGGTGTCTACGCCGAAAATCATGACCGCGATCTTCACCAGGCAGAAGACGCCGGTTTTGACCACGGCCACCGCGTGCAGCAGTGCGCTGACCGGCGTTGGCGCCACCATCGCCGCGGGCAGCCAGAAATGCAGCGGCATCAGCGCGGCCTTGCCGACCCCGAACAGGATCATCAGCACCAACAGGCTCAACATGGCTGGGCTGGCTTTGCCAGCCAGGATGCCGCCGGGCGTGAAATCCAACGTGCCGGCCAGCACCCAGATGCCGATGATGGCCGGCAGGAACAGCACCAAAGACGAGCCCAGCAACATCAACAGATAGACGCGTCCGGCCCGCAAAGCCTCCGGGTCGCGCTTGTGGGTCACCAGAGGGTAGGTAACGACCGTCAGCAGTTCATAGAACAGGAACAGGGTGAACAGGTTGGCGGCGAACGCGGCGCCGATCGTGCTGCCCAGGGCCAAGGCGAAATACACTGCGTAGCTACCCTGCCTGGGCTCTCGGTTGGCGCGCATGTAGCCGATCGAATAGATCGACGTCACCAGCCAAAGGCCGGAGGCGACGAGGGCGAACAGCAGTCCCAGTGGCTCCACCGCGAAGGCCACGGCCAGTCCCGGGGCGACCTGGGCCAAATGCAGGGCGGGACGCGGGCCGGATGGTAGAGGATCGGCCAACGTTGGATCAGCCTGCATTGGGCCGATCAGGCCCAGGACGGCCAGGCCCAGGACGGCCAGGCAAAGCAGGAATGCGGTGATCAGGGTCGCGCCGTCGCGCGGGTTTGGCGATCGTGCCAGCAGGGCGATGACGGCCGCACCGGCGAAGGGCAGCACCAGGGCGGCGATCAGCAATGCGGTAGCGCTCATCGCGCGGTCCCGCCCACCAGGCCCTCGGCGATCCGGCTGGCGATGCCGGCGGTCCAGGACGTGTCGATCCCGAACCAGATCGTCGCCGCGGCCAGGGCCAGCAGCGGCAGCAGCATCGACAGCGGCGGATCGCTGGCCCCGGCCAGGGCCGGCGCGGTCGGGCGGAACCACGCCACTTCCAGCACATGCCCGATATAGGCCACGGTCAGCAGCGAGCTGGAGGCAATGACAAACGCCAGCCACGGCGCGCCGTCCTTCAGGGCGCCGATGACCAGATACCATTTCGAGATAAAGCCGACCGTGCCGGGCGCACCGATCAGCCCCAGCCCGGCGATGGTGAAGGCCGCCATGGTCAACGGCATACGCCGGCCGATCCCGGAAAGCTCGGTCAGGCTGCCGGTGCCGGTGCGGTAAACGATGCATCCCACCGCCATGAACAGCCCGGCCTTGGTGATCGCGTGGTTCACCACATGCACGATCCCGCCGGTCAATGCGGCCTGGTTCGCGATGCCGATGCCCATCGTGATGTAGCCGATCTGCGCCAGCGACGAGTAGGCGAGCATCCGCTTCAGATCGAGCCGGAACAGAGCGATCAGCGATGCCACGAAGATTGCGATCAGCGACAATCCGATGACCATTTCCGCCAGCGGAGAAGCGGCGAACGCCACCGCTGGCCCGACGATGGAAAACAGCATCCGGATCAGCAGATAGATTGCGACCTTGGTGGCGGTCGCCGCCAGAAAGATCGTTACGACCGACGGTGCGAAGGCATAGGCGTTCGGCAACCAGGCGCTCAGCGGGAACAGCGCCAGTTTCAGGCTGATGCCGACCACCAGGAAGGCCAGGCCGGTGACGACGGTGCTCGGCTGGATCGCGGCGGCGTCCCCCAGCCGGCCGGCCAGGTCCACCATGTTCAGCGTGCCGGTCGCGAGGTAAAGCAGCCCGATCCCGATCACGTAGAACGTGGCGCCGATGGTGCCCATGATCAGATACTGGAACGCGGCCAGCAACGCGCGCCGGTCGCGGCCAAGGGCGATCAGCACATAGGTGGAGAGCGAGGAAATCTCCATGAACACGAAGGCGTTGAACGCATCGCCCGTGACGGTTATGCCCAGCAGCCCGGTCAGGCACAGCAGATACATGCAGTAGAACCAGGCGTGCCGGTCCGGTTCCAGTTCCCGGGCGATGCTTTGTCGCGCGAACGGCATGACCACGGCGCCAATGAGCGAGACCAGGACAAGGACGAAGCCGTTGAGCGCATCGACCCGATACTCGATCCCCCAGGGCGGTTCCCAGCCGCCGATATGATAGGAGATCGGGCCGGTCTCCAGCACCTGAGCCAGCAGCAGGATCGCCATCACCGGCAGGATCCAGTTGACCGCCAGGGACAGGCCGAACGCAACGGTGCCATTGCGCAGGAAGCCGGCGAGCACGGCGGCGATCAGCGGTACGACAACCAGCAGGACGGGCAGATGTGCCATCGGGCCGGTCACTGGTCGGCGTCCTTGCCGACGATTTCGTCTTCCTCGATGGTGCCGTAGGCTTCGTTGATGCGGACCACCAAGGCCAGGCCCAGCGCCAGGGTGGCGACGCCGACGACAATGGCGGTCAGGATCAGCACATGCGGCAGCGGGTTGCTGTAGACCGTGAACGCCGGATCGATGATCGGGGCGGTGCCGCCGATGATTTTCGCGGGTTCCAGATAGACCAGGTAAACGGATGTCTGGAAAATGCCGAGGCCGACGAGCTTCTTGATCATGTTGCCGCGGGCTATGACGATGTAGAGCCCCGCCATCATCAGGAAGACCGTGATCAGATAGTTGTAGTGATCGAGGAACCGTCCCATCACCGCGCCCGACCGGCGAACGCATAGAACAGCGACGTCATCGTGCCGCAAACGGTGACCACGACGCCGACCTCGACCAGAAAGATACCCAGTTCGCGGCCGTGCACCGGGTCATGCGCCAGGGGCGCGTAGTCCAGGAAATTCTTTCCCAGCAGCAGCCCCGCTACGCCGGTGCCGGCATAGATCAGGACGCCTGACGGCACCATCCGCTCCATGACGGACCGGGGGGCGACCGATTGGGCGACCCGCATGCCGAAGGTCAGGGCAATCAGGACCACGGCGGCGGCGGTGATGACGCCGGCCTGGAAACCGCCGCCCGGGCCATATTCGCCATGAAATTGCACGTACAGCGCGAACACCAGGATAAAGGGCAGGATCAGCTTGGTGCCGATCCGCAGGATCAGGTCCGACATGGTCAGGGGGTGCTCGGCCTGGGGCGGACTGCACGCAACCCGGACGCTTGTATCGTCGATGACCGGTTCGTCCTCACGTGTCCGCCCCTCTGCCGCGGGTCGTGGTCCGCCGCGGTCGGGGGCGCAACAGCAGCATCACGCCAATGCCGGCGGTGAAGATCACCGTCGTTTCCCCCAGCGTATCGAACCCTCGGTAATCGGCCAGAACCGAGGTCACCGCGTTCGGCACCCCGGTCTCCTTGATCGTATCGGCCAGGTATCGTGGCGCCACGTGGCGGTGGATCACGGCGTCGGGCGTGCCGAAGGCGGGCAGGTCCAGCGTCCCCCAGACCAATGCGCCGCCGACCACCGCCGACAGCAGCAGCGGCACCAGGTTGGGGCGGACCGGCTTCATTTCGGTCGAGCGGGTCAGATGCAACGCCGCCAACAGCAGGACGGTGGAAATGCCGGCACCGACCGAGGCCTCCGTCATCGCCACATCGACCGCATCCAGCACCATCATCACGCTGGCCATCAGGAAGCTGTAGATTCCGCTCAGGATGACGATGCCGAACAGGTTGCGCTGGCGGATGATGGCGATGGTGACGGCGGCCAACAGGGTCAGCAGCACCGTGTTGATCAAGGATTCCATCATCGGGCGGCGCCACGCCGGTCCTCGGCCAGGCGCGGGCGGACATTTTCATGCAGCGCGGCGCGCGCCAACGCATGGGACACGACCGGTCCGGTGAAGACCAGCAGGCCGAGGATGAACAGCAGCTTCAGGCTGACCAGGCTGAACCCGGCGGCGAGCATCATGCCGACCAGCAGGAGGCCGGCGCCGAGGGTGTCGGTGACGCTGGCGGCATGCATGCGGGTGTAAAGTTCCGGCATACGCAGCAGGCCGAACGCGCCGATCATGGTGAAGAGGCCGCCGGCGATCATGCACGCCCAGGTGGCGATTTCCAGTGCCAGCGCCATCAGGTCTGGTTCTCCCTGTCCCGATGGTTCATGTCCCGAGCGGTCATGTCCTGATTGGGCACATCGCCGTCGGGCATGTCATAGGCAAGATCGCCGTGGCGGAAGAATTTCAGGACCGCGAGGGTGCCGATCATGTTCAACAGCCCGTAGGTCAGGCCGACATCCAGGAACTCCGGCCGGTCGGTCAGGAACCCCAGCACCGCCAGCAGCAGGATCGCCAGGGTGCCGACCGAGTTGCCGGCCAGGGCGCGGTCGAACACCGTCGGGCCTTTGATCGCGCGCGTCACCGCCAGCCCCAGGGACACCAGGATCGCGATGGTGGCAGCCGTGAACATCAGGCAGATCCCTCGAACCGGGTCACGCGCTGGTCCATGCCGCCGCCTTCCAGGTCGTCCGCCCCGTCGCTGACCAAAGCGTGCACCGTTATGTCATGTCCGCGCACGCCGACCGAGATCGTGCCTGGCGTCAACGTGATCGCGTTGGCATAGGTGGCAATCCCGACCGATCCGCGCTGGCTGGCCCGGACGACGGTCATGGTGGGGGAAATCGGCAGGGTGGGATGCACCACGATCTTGCTCACCGCCCATGCCGCCTTCACCACTTCCCACCCCAACCACGGAAAATATGTTACCGTCCGGCCGAGCAGATGGACCGGGTGGCCTTCGTGGTCGGTTGCGCGGACATGCGAGACGGCCCAGGCGCAGAGCAGCGAGCACACCGCCCCGACCACCACCAGCTTCACCGTGTAGTGACCCGACAGAGCCAGCCAGAAGACGAACAGGAAGCCGGACAGGCTCAGGATTCGCAGCATTTTGTTCCCTCGGTTATCCCCGCCTCGGCTGTGGTCCCTGGTGGCCGGGTCAGCATGGCGCCTTCTCCGTGCGAGTGGATGCGTGCGCCGTGTCCCCGTGTCATTGTGCCTGACACCAGCCATAATCGGCGGCATCCGTCAACGACGACAGGCGGGCACTCGGAAGGAAGCGATCATGAGCGTGACCATGGGGAGCGGCGATTTTACCTATCAACCGGCGGAAGGCTGGGGTGAGTGGCCGGAAGGTTGGGACAAGGGCGACGTCGCCGCGGTCGGCGTCGATCGTTGGGACAATGTCTATGCGTTCAACCGTGGGCCTCACCCGATGGTGGTGTTCGACCGCGACGGGAAGTTCCTGCGGTCGTGGGGGGAGGGCGTGTTCAGGAACGCGCACGGCGTGCATATGGGGCCGGATGATACGATCTATCTGACCGATGACGGCGACCACTCGGTGCGCAAATGCACCCTGGACGGGAAAGTGCTGCTGACGATCGGCATTCCCGGCAAGGCCACCGCCTATATGAGCGGGGAGCCGTTCAACCGCTGCACGCACACGGCGCTGTCGCCTCAGGGGGACATCTATGTCTCGGACGGCTACGGCAATGCGCGGGTGCACAAATATACGCCGGACGGGCGGTTGTTACACTCCTGGGGCGGACCGGGGACGTTGCCGGGGGAGTTCAACATCGCGCACAACATTACTTGCGATGAAGCGGGCTGGGTGTATGTGGCGGACCGGGAGAACCACCGGGTGCAGGTGTTCGACGGCAACGGCAAGTATGAGACTCAGTGGAACAATCTGCACAGGCCGAGCGGGCTGTTCATGACGGGGGGGAAGTGCCCGTTGTGCTATGTGGCGGAGCTGGGACCGCATCTGCCGGTGAACCGGGATCATCCGGGGATTGGGCCGCGGATCAGCATCCTGGACAACAAGGGGGCGATGATCGCACGGGTGCAGGCGGCGCCTCCGCGTGGGATCGGGCCGGGGCAGTTCATTTCGCCGCATGGGATGACGGTGGATTCCCGGGGTGATCTTTATGTGGGGGAAGTGGCGTTTACGTCGTTTTCCCGGTCGTTTCCGAATGATCCGAAACCGGCGCGGATACGGTGTTTGCAGAAGTTGGTGAAGGTGGCGGGGTAAGGGTGGGGCTTCGCCCCGGACCCCGACCAGGGGGCTTTGCCCCCTGGACCCCCACCAAGGGCGACGGCCCTTGGAACCGGAACATTGTCGTTTGAATTCCTGGGGCCTACCGGGGCGGTGATAGGTCCGGGTAGGCCCCAGGAATTCAAACGACAAAAGAATCGCATTCCAAAGGCCGCGCCTTTGGTGGGGTCCAGGGGCAAAGCCCTGGTGGGGTCCGGGGCGAAGCCCCGAAACCTTGCATCCTCCGCCAACCTGACCCAACCTCCCGCCCCAGCAACACAGGAGCAACACCCAGATGCATGACATCGTCATCCGCGGCGGCACGATCGTCGACGGCACCGGTGCCGCCCGCTTCACCGGCGACGTCGCCATAGACGGCGACAAGATCGCCCAGGTCGGCGGCAAGGCCGGCCCCGGCAAGCGGGAAATCAACGCCGACGGCCAGCTCGTCACCCCCGGATGGGTCGATGTCCACACCCATTACGACGGCCAGGCAACCTGGGACCCGGTGCTCGCGCCGTCCTCCTGGCACGGCGTCACCACCATCCTGATGGGCAATTGCGGTGTCGGCTTCGCCCCCGTGCGCCGCAAGGACCACGACAGCCTGATCGACCTGATGGAAGGGGTGGAAGACATCCCCGGCATCGCGCTGACCGAGGGCCTGAAATGGGACTGGGAAAGCTTCCCAGATTACCTCGACGCCCTGGACCGTCTGCCGCGCACCATCGACATTGCAGCGCAGGTCTCGCATCACCCGTTGCGCGTCTATGTCATGGGCGACCGCGCCGTGCGCCGTGAGAAGGCCACGCCGGACGACATCGAAACCATGAGCCGCCTGACCGAGGAAGCGCTGCGGGCCGGCGCGTTCGGCTTCACCACTTCCCGCACCGACCAGCACAAGACCACCAGCGGGGACCTGGTGCCCGGGCGTTATTCCGAAGAGCAGGAACTGCTGGGCATCGCCCGCGCCTTCGGTCGGGTCGGGCGCGGCACCTACGGCATGCTGAGCGATTTTGAGGATGAAGCCGCCGAATTCCGCTGGATCACCGAACTGTCGAAAACCAACAAGGTGCCGTTCTGGTTCCTGCTGACCGACCGATCCTACGATCCCGATCGCTGGCGGCGGCTGATGACCAACGTGCGCAAGGCGCGCAGTGACGGCGCCAACGTCACCGCGCAGGTGGCGGGCCGGCCGGTCGGCATCATCCTGGGCCTGACGACGTCCCTGACCCCCTTCGCCGCTCGCCCCAGCTTCGCGGCGTTGCTGAAACTGCCGGTGGCCGAACGGCTGGCGCGCCTGCGTGACCCGGCCGTGCGGGCACGGATCCTGGCGGAGGAACCGTCGGAGCAACTGCTGTCCGTCCTGCCGCCCCTGCAACGCCCCATCGCCACGCGCTGGGATCGGCAATACGTCCTGGGCGACCCGCCGGATTATGAGCCGGACGACAGCCGCTCCATCGCCGCCATGGCCGCCCGGACCAACCTGACGCCGGAAGAGTTCTGCTACGATTACCTGACCGGGAAAAACGGCGACCGGATGCTGTTCTACCCCGTTGTAAACTACGTCTTCGGGGATCATGGTGTCGTGCACGAAATGATCACCGATCCCGCGACCCTGCTGGGTTTGGGTGATGGCGGCGCCCATTGCGGCCAGATCTGCGACTCCAGTCTGCCGTCCTATATGCTGACCCACTGGGTCCGCGACCGTCATCGCGGTCCTCGGGTTGGTCTCGAATTCGCGGTCAAGCGTCTGACCAGTGAAACGGCGGATTTTTTCGGTTTCAACGACCGTGGCCGGTTGGCCGTGGGCAAGAAGGCCGATGTCAATGTCGTGGACCTGACGTCGCTGCGCCTGCACCACCCGGAGATGCGCTACGACCTGCCGGCTGGCGGCAAGCGCCTGGTGCAGCGCGTGGATGGGTACGAAGCCACGATCGTCGGCGGCGTGCCGGTGTTCGAGCGTGGTGAGGAAACCGGTGCCCGTCCGGGACGCCTGGTGCGCGCCGGCCGGAACTGACACGGTCGGCCGACGGATTCGGGCCGGCTTCCGCGCCATGTGCGCGGGGATGCCGGTCCTGTCCGCCCCAGCGTTTCCTGGCCCATGCGCAGGTGCGGCTCACACCGTCCTTGCGCGGTGCCTCCTGGCCACATACCGTCTGCGCCAATAATCGTGGGAGGTCGTTTATGCTGGTTTCTGTCCGCGCGGGGTTGGTCGCGCTCGCGATCTGGTGCGCCGCCGCTGCCCTGGCGCCGAAGTCGGCCTTGGCTCAGGCGGACAATTTTCCAACCCGCCCGGTGACGTTGATCGTGCCCTGGCCCGCCGGGGGGCCGACCGACCGGCATCTGCGGGTGATGGCGGAGGCGGCGTCCAAGCACCTGGGCCAACCCATCGTGATCGACAACAAGCCGGGCGCCACTGGCACGCTGGGCGGCGCCACCATGGCGGCCACCGCCAAGCCGGACGGCTACACGATCGCGCAACTGCCGCTGACGATCTTCCGCCTGCCCTACATGCAGAAGGTCTCCTTCGACCCGAAGAAGGACTTCACCTTCATCATCCATCTGACCGGCTATACCCTGGGCGTCGCGGTCAACACATCGTCTCCGTGGAACACCTGGGAGTCGTTGCTGGATTACGCCCGCGCCAATCCGGGTAAACTGCGTTACGCGACGTCCGGTGCCGGGTCCACGCCGCATATCACGATGGAGCAGATCGCGCTGCAGAGCGGCATCAAATGGGTGCATGTGCCGTTCAAGGGATCGGCTGAAACCGCCGCCGCCATTCTTGGAGAACACGTCGAGATCGCCGCCGACGGCACCGGGCTCGGCCCGCTGATCGACGCCGACAAGCTGCGCATGCTAGTCGTCTGGACCGAGCAACGTTCGCCGCGCTTTCCAACCGCGCCGACCCTGCTGGAAATGGGCCACAAGATCGTTTCGGCGTCGCCGTATGGATTGGCGGGACCGAAGGGCATGGACCCGAAGATCGTGAAGAAACTGCACGACGCGCTGAAGGCCGGCCTGGAAGACCCGGCGCATCTGAAGCTGTTGGTGGATCTGTCCCAACCGGTGATGTATCGCGACACCGCTGATTATCAGAAATATGCGATGGAGTTGATCGCCGAGCAGCAGGATTTGATACAGAAGTTGGGGTTGGCGCAGAAGTAGGGGGGTGGCGGTCGGTATTCAACGCCTCTTGCGTCCCTGGCTTGAGACCGGCGGGCCGAACCGAGGGCGTGACTTCGTGGTGTCCCTGCCGGCATCCGTCAGACGTTGTGTGGCCCGCGGTACGATGGATCGAACCGGCCGTGTGACGATCCCGATGGCGGACCGATGCCAGTAACCTGATCCTGGCATCGGTCCGCCGTTAAGGACATCAATACAGGCGTTCAGCCCGTCACCCCTTCGCAGACGGCCCCGCCAGCGCCTTCACCTCATCCATCGCCTCGGCAAACCGCTTGTTCAGCAGGGTCGTCGCCTCCGCGTGCGATTGCTGGATCAGATCCCCGATCTCCTTCATGTTGGCGACCGAGTGCTCATAAGCCTGCTTCAACAGTTCCGCCTGGCGGGCCGCCTTGGCCTGTGGGGTTTCATTCACGGACATCGACTGCAACGCGGATGACATCTCGGCCATGTTCTGTTGCATGATCTCCATGTGCCGGCGCGCGACTGCCTGGGCGCCTTCCAGCGCGATTCGGTTGGCGGCGGTCAGCACCTCCATGTTCCGTCGGCTGGCCGCGACGAACGCGTTCATATCCGGCATGGCCGGCATCTTCATCGTCGCGAACAGCTTGGTGAAATCGCTGAAATCGGGGGTCTTCGGTCCGAGTGGCATGGAAGGCTCCTGTTGCTGGTTGATAGGGCCAGACGCCGTGGATCATAGCGCATAAGCGCGCCGACAGGAACGCCCATCCCTCGGCCGGGTCCCCCGACGACCGAGCGCGGATGCCGGTCGCGGATGCCGGTCGCGGACAATCCGGCCACCGGACCGGATCGCGGTTTCGCGGCTGGCGGGCCCGCCGATGCAGGGCCGTCCCGACCAAGGCGGACGGCGCGCAGGTGGTCGCGGTCCGCATGTCGGTGACCGTCCCGCGGTTCTTGCCGCCGCATCCGTGCAGGTACCCGGTCGGCCAAATGATCTCGGACAATATTTTTTCGGTCCCGCAAATCCAATTCGGCAACCCACGCCGTATTGGACACAGCGGTTTGACATGCCGCCCCAATCAAGGAGCACTCCCATGAAACCAGTTCGTGCAGCTCTCGCCCTTGCCCTGATGACCGGGCTTTCCGTTTCGGCCATGGCACAGTCTGTTCGTGTCGGTGGACAACCGATGTTTCCGAACAAGACCATCGTCAGCAATGCCGTCAATTCCGCCGATCACACCACGCTGGTTGCCGCCGTGAAGGCCGCCGGACTGGTCGATACATTGAACAGCCCTGGTCCGTTCACCGTGTTCGCGCCGGTGAACACCGCGTTCGCCGCCCTGCCCGCGGGCACCGTCGACACCCTGCTGAAGCCCGAGAACAAGCCCACCCTGACCAAGGTCCTGACCTACCACGTCGTGTCCGGCAACTATGACAGCACCAAGCTGCGCGCGATGATCATCGCCGGCAACGGCAAGGCCGAACTGAAGACGGTCGCCGGTGGTACGGTGTGGGTCATGATGAACGGATCGACCAACATGACCGTCACCGATGCCAAGGGCGGCATCGCCGACATCACCATCTCGGACGTGACGCAGTCCAACGGCGTGATCCATGTCCTGGATCGCGTGCTGATGCCGGCTGGCTGATGCGATCGGGTGGCGGCCGGTGTGCCGGAATGGCACCGGTCGCTGTCCGGGTGCGCGGCGGGACGGACCTCCGCTTCCCCACCAAGCTCGGCTTCAAGGACCCCAAATACATAGTCGAAATGACTGTCACCAAGAAGTATCCGGGTGGATTCTGGGAAAAATACGGCTACAACTGGTTCAGCGGTCTCTGATCCGGCCCACCGGCCACGCAGGGGTTTGACCCGCGCTTGGCGCGTATCCAGGATGGGGCGCAAATCCCGGAACGGAGGACGTCCATGCCGCGCATTCCCCTCGTCGACGAACAGGACATGACCCCGGCGCAGCGCCGCGTGTTCGATGCCATGATCTCCGGGCAGCGCAAATCCGCCCCGGTCGGTCCGCTCGCCATCGCCATGCATCGCCCGGAACTCGCGGAGGCCATGTCGGCATTGGGCCTGGTGCTGCGTTTCAACTCCAGCTTCGAACCGCGGCTGCGAGAGTTCACCATCCTGCTGACCGGGCGTTACTGGGATTGCCAGTTCGAATGGGCTTCCCACGAAGGCGAAGCGCGCAAGGCCGGATTGTCGGACCAGTCGATCGAGACCCTGCGCGCCGGCGGGTCCAGCTTCGCCGCCGCCGATGAGCAGGCGATCCACGATTACGGCATGGAGTTGCTGGCCAGGCATTTCGCCAGCGACGCGACCTACCAGCGCGTGCTCGCTCTGTTCGGCACCGCCGGCGTGGTCGAACTGACCGGGCTGATCGGCTATTACGCCATGATCGCGCTGACCCTGAATGCCGCGGAATTCGAAGTCCCCGCGGGCATGACCCCGCCTCTGCCGCCACGATGACCGCGACCCCTCGCAGGAGGCTCCCATCATGAAAATCGCATCTATCGAGGTCAGCGTGCTTCGGGTGCCGCTCGACCGGCCCTATGTCGCCGCGGGTCGCCAGGTCAGCGGCAACTGGCACGTCATGGCGGAAATCACCACGACGGACGGGGTGAAGGGCTTCGGCTATATCGTTGCGTTGAGAGAGATGTTCGTCCGCGCCGTCGCCTCGGCCACCCGGGAACTGGCGAATTTGCTGATCGGCACCGACGTGCTGGAAACCGAGGCCGCCTGGCACCGCATGGCGAGCGCCGGGGACTGGGTCGGGCCCGGCGGGCTGCTGAACTACGCGATCGCGCCATTGGACATCGCGCTGTGGGATGCCGCCGGCAAGACCCTGGGCCAGCCGATCTACAAGCTGCTGGGCGGATACCGGGACCGGTTGCCAGCCTATGCCAGCGACGGGTTCTGGTACAGCCTGTCGTTGGAAGAACTCGCCGCATCGGCGCGCAAGGCCGCCGATGAAGGCTTCCGGGCCGTCAAGCTACGGGTCGGCAACGAAAAACACCCGGACGCGGAAGTCGCCCGCGTCCGCGCGGTGCGTGACGCGGTCGGCCCCGACGTGGCGATCATGGTCGATGCCACGGAAACCTGGCCGCTCGACCGCGCCATCCGCACCGGACGCGCCTTGCAGGAAGCCGGCGTGGTGTGGGTGGAAGACCCGGTGGTGCACACCGACATCGCCGGCATGGCACGGGTAACCGCCGCGTTGGACGTGCCGGTGGCGACGGGGGAGCATCTGTATCAACTCAGCGATTTCACCCGCCTGCTGGAATCCCGCGCCGCCAGCATAGCGCTGATCGATCTGGGCCGGATCGGCGGGATCACGCCCTGGCGGCACGTGGCCTCGCTCGCCCACGCGTTCGGCGTGCGGGTGGGCGGGCATGTGCTGCCGGAAATCCATATCCACCTGCTCTGTGCCGTCCCGAACAGCTATCTCGTCGAATACGTGCCCCGTTCGGCTCGGCTGCTGCAAGCGATGCCGGCGTTGACCGACGGGGCGATGATCGCGCCATCGGCCCCGGGGTTCGGGTTGGAGCTGGATCGGGATGCGGTGCGGGCGTTCACGGTGACGGACTGATACCAACCGACTGAAACAATGACCGATGGCGACAACGGCCTCTGTCATTGCGAGCGCAGCGAAGCAATCCAGGGCAACCAACAGGATCGATAGCGCCAGATCCCTGGATTGCTTCGCCGCGCTCGCAATGACAGCGGCCACCCATCGGTCACTGGTTCGGACGGTTTGTATAATACCTCGGAGACATCTCAACCGGCTGCACGGTAGGTGGCGACTCAGGATATCTTGCGACCTCGAATCCACCGGTGGCCGACCGTATCTCCTAGGCGGGCAGCGTCAGTCTGGCGCCGGGGGCCGCCAAGGCCCTTTGGCGCGACATCGATTCGAACGCGCTCGTCGCTTTGTTGCCCTGCGCCAGGTCGCGAACGGTCTGACGCTCCGCACCCGATCGGTTCGCCACCGCGGTCCGCGCGTGAAGCCATCCATCGAACACGGCCACACGCCCAGGTCGTCCGCTGGAGCCGATCAGCCTTCGTTCGACCCGGGCTCCGGCGCATCCGGGTCGCCGGAAGACCGTGTGCCGTCCGTCGCGACGGCCCGCGCCCCAGGCCCACCCAACCAGCCGGCTGCCTGTTCGGCGCGTGCCAGGGCCGTGTCCAGCGCGGCCATCGTGGCGGTCAGGTCCTCGCTGTCGTCATGTTCCCAGGCGCGCAACGCCCATAGCCACACCCCGACCAGGCCTTTCACCCGCAACTCCCCGAACAGTCCGTTCGCGGGGACGCCGGCGGTTTGCAGCATCCAGCGCATACTGCGTCGCGTGGCACAGGCCAGCAGCAGCGCGGCGCCCGGTTCGAACGGCAAGGCCCGCATCAGGGCCAGGATCCCCCCGCGATGCGACTGCAACGCATCGAACCGGCGCATCAGCAGGTCGAACAACTGGTCGCGCACCGAGCCCTCGGCCGGGTCCCCTTCCAGCACCGCCTGATCCGCCATCCGGCCAAACTTCAGCAGGATCGCGCCGCGGCCGGGAAAACGCTCCCGCGCGCGGGCCAAAGGCAGGTCGGCGGCGCGTGCGGCCGCGGCGACCGTCACACAACGCCATCCCTCGTCCGCGGCGATGCGCAAGGCCGCGGCGATCAACGTGCTGTCGAATTCCGAATCGGTCATGAGCCTGACATGGGCGCTATCGATCCCCGCCTCAACCCGCCAATTCGCGGGAACGTCTTGTCGCCGCGGCGATCGCCTCGCTCATGGCACGCGGCCAGGCGTCGGAGGCCATCAGCACCCGCAGCGCCTCGGCCGTGGTGCCGCCCGGGCTGGTGACCGCGACGCGGAGCGCGGACGCGTCCTCCGCGCTGGCGGCGAGCAACGCCCCGGACCCGGACACGGTCTGGCGGGCGAGCAGACGCGCCAGATCGGCGGGGATACCCTGCTCGATGGCGGCCTGCTCCATCAGTTCAGCGAGCAGGAACACATAGGCCGGACCACTGCCGGAGACCGCGGTCACCGGGTCCAACAAGGCTTCGTTATCGGCCCAGGCAACCACGCCGATCGCCTGCAACAGGCTGTCGCAGAGCGCGCGCTGGTCCGCGGTCACCGATGGGCTGGGACAGGCGACGGTGACGCCCTGGCGCACGGCGGCGGGGGTGTTCGGCATGGCGCGCACGATGGCGGCCTGTTCCCCCAGCAGCGCCCGCATGCCGCCGATCGTGCGCCCGGCCATGATCGACAGGAACACGCTGCTGCCGACGAATCGCCGATAGGCCGGCAAGGTCTCCGCCGCGTTCTGCGGCTTCACCGCCAGCACCACGGCGGATGGCGCGAAACCGGCGGGAATCGAGGCCGCATCCGCCACCACCGTCATGTCGGCGCCGGCAAACGACGCCGCCGCTGGCGCCGGGTCCACCGCCACTGACGGCGCCAAGCCGCGTTCGCGCCAGCCCGACAGCATGGCACTGCCCATACGGCCGCAGCCGACCAGCAGAATCGACGGGATCGTGGCGTTCATGGGTCTATCCGTTGTGTCATCTACGCTTCTCCCACGCATTCCAGCATGGCCGCTTCCAGGGCCTCGGCCGGGGCTTTGCCACCCCACAGCACGAACTGGAAGGCCGGAAAGAAACGCTCGCACTCGGTCAGCGCGATGTCGACCATGTCTTCCAGGCTTTCCGCCGACGCGCCGGGGGCGCCGCGCAGCAGCACGGCATGGCGGAAGACCGGCATGCCATCTTCGGTTTCCATGCCGAAATGCCCGATCCACAGCCGCTCGTTGGCCAAGGCGAGCAATTCGTAGAGCGCGCCGCGGCGCTTTTCCGGCACTTTCAGGTCGAAGGCGCAGGTGAAGTGCATGGCGCTGATTTCATGCGACCAGTTGAAATACAGCCCGTAGTCGCACCAGCGGCCAGGGGCTTCCGCCGCCATTTCCGATTCGCTGCGCCGATCGAACGTCCATTCGTTCGCCGCGACGATCTGCTCCATGACGTCGATTGGGTTGGCCGAGGAGGCCGGTGACGTGGCCAGCGACGCTGACATGCGGGGTCTCCCGTCAAGAGGAAGGCCGGGCGTGACGATCAACCACCGGCATCGGATCGCCCCCAAGGGATAAAATACCACAGGGGTAAAATACCAAGGGGGCAAAATAGTCGTGGATTCGCCGGGGGTTGGCCACGGATGCAAGCCTATCGTCGCGATTGCCCGCGCCGCAAGGGTCAGTCGCGTGAATTCGCCTCGCCCTCCATTTGCGCGACCCGGGATTCCAGCGCTTCCACCCGTTCTTGCAGGGCTGCAACTGTGGATTCCGCGTTTTCCTGCCCGGCGCGCGCGTTGGCCGCCAACTCGGACAACGCGTCGAGTTCGTCGCGGCGGACCAGGTCCAAACGGCGAATCGTCTCGTCGACTCGGGCGCGTATCATGGCTTCGGCTTCGTCGCGCAGACCGGACAGGGCGGATATGGCGCCGCCGGCAACCCCGGCCAGGTCATCGAGAAATCTGGGGCGTTCTGTCATAGTGGTCTCCTGTGAGGGGGCGAAAGGCGGGGCTTCGCCCCATGGCCCCTTGGGGACCCCACCAAGAGGGCTTTGCCCTCCTGGACCTCCCACCAAAGGCGACGGCCTTTGGAATGCGATTTTGTTGGTGTGTGGGGAT
>CAMBXJ010000017.1 GCA_945871455.1 Asaia bogorensis | reverse complement strand
TGCTTGAGGTCGCTGAGCTATCATCCATCAGCAAGGCCGAGGCAGACGACTTAAAGGCATTCCTGACGAAGCGGGAGGAAGCATACACGCCGAAATTCGGCCGCATGGAGGTAAAGGAGCCGCGTTCATGCGTGTTCATTGGGACGACGAATCAGGCGACCTACCTTCGCGATGAAACTGGGGGCCGGCGGTTCTGGCCTGTTGCCGTCAGGTCGATCAATACCGACGCGCTAGCCGCGGACCGTGACCAGCTATTTGCCGAAGCTATGAAAGCGTTCATGGGTGGCGAGAAATGGTGGCCCGACAGCGATTTTGAAGGCGAGCATATCAAGCCCGTACAGGATTCGCGCCAGCAGGTCGATGAGTGGGCAGCGGTGATTCTGGCATGGTTGAACGTACCGGGGCTGGACGATACCGATGAGGCAATGCCGCCACGGAACCGCTGCACCGTGTCGGAAGTCGCCAAACAAGCGCTGGGCATACCCAATGAGCGTCTGGGAACCCGCGAGCAAAGGCGGATAACCAACGCGCTACGCTCCATAGGATGGCGGCCGGCAAAGTACTTAAACGACCGTTGGTGGGAGGCGATGGCATGATGGACCTTTGCCCAGGGCGGGACATGGCAGCATATGGCAGCATTTCACCTATAGAGCGGCACACCGGAATCCTGAGTGCAAGGGGTACACTCATAGGGGTCTATAGGGAAAATGGTGCCATGTGCTGCCATGGCGCCCTAGCAGCGCCGGTCCGGGGTGCCACGTTATGAGCGCCGCATATTACCGGACAGCGGTGTGGCGTGCCTTGCGGGCGGACTGTTTAGCACGTGATCCGGTCTGCACCACCCGGGGATGCGGCGCGCCGTCGGTGGCCGCGGACCACGTCGTGCCGCGGTCCAAGGGCGGCGCTGACAGCTTGGGCAACCTCCGCGGCCTATGCACCCGATGCCACAACCAGAGGCGCCAGGGGGGCGAGCCACGGGCGCTGGGCTGCACTGCGGATGGGACGCCGAACGACCCAGGGCACTGGTGGAACACGAAAAATAGCTCACAGCTAGGGGGCGTGGACCGTGCCAACCAAGCGCCTAGAGTTAGTTTGCCCGGTCGGGGGCGTCGGTAATGGGCGCCCGAGGTCCCGGCGCCAAGCCGATAAAGCCCCCGTCTGCCTCCCGGGGGTTGCCGATAGCACCGTCCGTGACCGGCCGCACCCGAGCCGACCGCCTGATATCCTGGATCGGCGGCCTGACCGTGCCGAGCGGACAGCACGCGGGCCGAGCGTTCAAGCTGCGGCCGTGGCAGGTGGCAATCGTGAAGGAGGTTTACGCGACCAACCGCAAGGGCAAACGGACGGTGCGGCTGGCGCTGCTAACCATGGGCCGTAAGAACGGCAAGACCGGGTTAGCCGCGGCCCTGGCTTTGGCGCACTTGTGCGGCCCGGAAGCCGTCCAGGGTGGGCAAGTACTGTCTGGCGCGGCGGACCGTGCCCAGGCGGCCATCGTCTACTCGGCAATGAAACGTATGGCGCTGGCGCGACCTGATCTGGCGAACCGGTTGACCTTCCGGGATTTTAAGAAGGAAATCGAGGATGCGGAGACAGGCAGCGTCTACCAAGCCCTGTCGAGTGACGCCCGGAAAGCCCATGGCATGTCGCCCAGTTTCTGGATTGGGGATGAGGTAGCGCAATGGCGCGGCCGGGACCTGTTGGAAGCCCTGAGAACCGGCATGGGCGCGCACGCGGAACCACTGGGCTTTGTCATCTCGACGCGCTCGCCCGATCCTGACAACCCCCTGGAAGAACTGATTGCCTACGCGCGGGACATCGCGGCCGGCGCGGTGGACGATCCGGCCTTCCGTGCCTTCATATTCTCGGCCGATCCAGAGGCCGATCCGTGGTCGGAAGCCGCATGGCGGGCCGCAAACCCGGCGCTGGGGGCTTTCCGGTCAATGGATGACGTGCGGGTTCAGGCTGAACAGGCGCGGCGCATCCCGTCCCTGGAATCGTCCTTCCGCGCCTATATCCTCAATCAGCCGGTGGCGACGGATGACCGCTGGATTGCACCGGCCGATTGGGATGCCTGCAACGCCTCGGCCGAGGCGTCCGGGCCGTGCTGGGGCGGATTGGACCTGGCGGCGGGACCGGCGGACCTGTCGGCCTTCGCGCTGTTCTGGCCCGACACGGGGGCCTTGCGGGTCTGGGCTTTCCTGCCCGCCATGCTGCTTCACGACAAGGCGCGGGCGGACAACGCCCCCTATCCGGCCTGGGTGACGCAGGGCCACGTGGTGATGGTCCCTGGCCGGACCACAGACCGGGCATGGCCTGGGGCCTGGATTGCCCGACAAACCGACGCGCTTGACCTACAGGCCATTGCCTCTGATCGCTGGTTGATTGAGGACTTGCGGGCACAGATGGACCGTGAGGGGATCACTCTGCCGTTGGAACCCCATGGCGCCGGCTACAAGGACGTGTCGCCAAGCCTGACGGCATATGAGGGGTTGATATTAGAACGGCGCCTGGCGCACGCTGGGAACCCTCTATTGCGTTGGGCTCTGGCGAACGCCGCTATCGAGGCGGACCCGGCCGGGAACCGGAAACTGTCCAAACTGCGGTCGCGGGGACGCATTGATCCGGCTGTTGCTGCGGTTACCGCGGTTGGGCTGGCGTCGCGGCGGCCGGCGCCGCGGGATTTCACGTTCACCGGCCTGACCTTCGCGGCGTGACGGTTAGGCCAGGATATCCCGCTCACTTTCCGCAGCGTCCCGTGGGTGAACCACCAAACAAGCAAAGTGCGTAAGTGGCTGGGACGCTGTGGTGAAATATCGCTGTCTGACTTCAAGCAGGCGTGGGTTTTGCATATCCGATCGATCGACAATGACATCGCCGACCGCTGGAAAGGTGCCTCCGAAATCATCGGTGCTGTATTCCCTGAACACCTGCAAACCCCGCGGTTCCTCGAATACGTAGATACGCGATGCTTCTACCATGCTCTGTTTTCCCTTTAGTTGTGTCGGATAGTTACAAGCCGAGCAACCGCCTGGCGTCGGCGTAAGCACTGTCCAGCAGAGCGAGACCTGCCGGGGATCCATCCGCGGCGCCGTCCATGTGTGCCAGAATCAGCTTACGGGCGAGGTCGGGCGGGTTAATGGCGGGTATACTGGCGGCGCGGATCACGATACGTGTGGCGGCGTCCGAGCGCTTTGCAGCCTCCGCGTCGGATATCCCAGGGGCGTCGATTAGCGCACGGGCGTGCCCTAGGTCACATATCGCCTGGGCGAAGGTCGGTGTAGGTTTGCTGACGTGATTCATTTCGGCGGGTTCCTTCCGTTGGGTGGGTTGGGTAGGACAGCACGGGTGCGCGAACACCCGCACCATGGGCATGAATCCCGCCCCAGGGCAAATCTATTTTTGAGCCGTGAATTTGTATCCTGTCAGGCTACATCTAGGCCTTTGCGATCAGGGGGTACCGCTGGGTAAGTATATGTAGCGTATCACGCTACACGTTACTTTGATGACCCTTGAAAGCACCTACGACATCGGTCATACACAATGAATGAATTTCGACACAGCCCGGCCGCAACTCACCACCCAGCAGGTTCTGGCCAGCATTCCTGGTCTGGCCCGAGGGACCCTTGCTAAATGGGTAGAGCGTAAAACTGTGCTGCTGAGCGTGTCCGTCGGGAAAGGACATCACCCGCTGTATCGTGGCTCGGACGTGATCCAATTGGCGTTGGTCCATGAGATTCAACGACAAGGCGTGTTTGTATCGAAGGCCCGACTCATTTGGCATATGATCGTCAATCCACGATTGATCGCCCGCCAGTTCCCGAGGCCGGGCGACCGGCCAGTATCGGCGCTTCTAACGCTGCACCCGTCAACGGGAGAGTTGCTGGTTCGTCAATTCCATGAGGCTTCGGCCGAGGCTGACCCGGCCGGAATAACTCGCCCCGACGCTCCCGATTTCGCGTTGCTATTACGCACCGACCGCTTCATTGACCGCATAATCAGACAAATGGAGCGGGTGATAGCCGGATTGCCGGCCGTAGAACCGGCGCCGTTGCCAGAGGCCGAGGATTTCGCCCGTCGGTGGACGACAGACGAACAAGGGCGGCGGGTATTCGTTGGACTGACCTATCAAGACAGCGTCTGGTACGCCCGCTTCCTTGATGGCGACCAAGGCAGCCCTGCCGACGCGGACTATGACCGCTTCGAATCATTGCAAGACACACACGAAAGAGCGCGGATGCAGCGCATTAGCCAGGAAGCGGCAGTGCGTAGTGAGATCGAACGTCGCGAGACGCCCGGTCCCTTAGACGGACTTCCAAACCCACCCGCCGCGAGGCGGCATAACCCCAAGACGGAGAAAAGCCGATGACGATGCTTGAAATCCTGGCCAAACGTGACGCGATTCGCGTAGAAATGCGGTCGATTCACGCCGCACATCCCGATGCCCTGCCAACCGAAGCGCAAACCCGGTGGACGGCCCTGGAAAGCGAGGCCGCGGCCCTGGCGCTTTCGGAACACCGCCAAGCCATGGTTGACGACATGGACCGACGGGCAACCGGCCAGCCCATCCAGGGGTCCGACCGTTCCTTTGACCATGAGGTCAGGCAGTTCAGCATCGTAAGGGCGCTGGCCGGAGCGGCCGGCATGCCGGGCGTCGACGCGGGACGCGAGCGGGAAATCAGTGCCGAGGTCGCGCGCCGATCCGGCCGGCAGTTCCAGGGTGTCGCCGTCCCCCTGGCCGCGCTTGAGACACGGGTATTCACGACGGGCAATCCGGCGGGCGGCCCTGGTAGCAACATCATTTCAACGGATGTCCTGGCAAACCAGACGATTGACCGACTGCGGGCGTCCATGGTGGTCCGCCAACTCGGCGCGACCGTGTTGTCGGGTCTCACCGGTAACGTCGCGATCCCCCGCGTCAAGGCCGATGCCACAGCGACTTGGGTTGCGGAGAACGCTGCCATCACCGCGACCGACCCGCAAACCGACCAAGTGACCCTTGCCCCGAAACACGTCGGTTCAATTACCGAGTTCTCACGGAACTTGTTGCTGCAATCCAGCCCGGACGTGGAACAGCTTGTCCGCGGGATCCTCGCGCAGGTGCTGGCGCAGTCACTCGACGCGGCAGCCATCGCGGGCACTGGTGCCAGCAACCAGCCGCGCGGCGTCTTGAACACTTCGGGCATTGGTTCGGTTGCCATGGGCACCAATGGACTTGCGGTGACCTACGATGCCGTGGCGGACCTAATGGGGACCGTCGCGGATGCCAACGCGGAGGCGGGTAGTTTGGCGTTCCTCACGAACACGAAGGTTCGCCGGGCGGTCGCCAAGCTGAAGGACACCCAGGCCCGACCGCTCGGCGCCGAGGTCGTGTTCCAGGGTATGCCCCGCGCGTTCTCCAACAATGTCCCGGCAAACCTCACCAAAGGGACATCGTCCGGGGTTTGCTCGGCGCTGATCTATGGCAATTGGGCGGACCTGCTAATCGGCCTTTGGTCCGAGATCGATGTACTGGTCAACCCATACGAATCGACCGCCTACAGCAAAGGGAACGTGCAAGTCCGGGCCATGACCACCTGCGATATCAGCGTGCGGCACCCGGAGTCGTTCGGCGCCATCCAAGACATTTTGGCCTGAACGATGGAACACCGCAGTGCAGCGCTCGAGCTACGCACCGCCGGCCGGCGTCTTGTCGGCTATGCTGCGGTGTTCGACGTTCCCGCCGTCATCGGGGGCTTTTCTGAAACCATTCGGCCGGGGGCTTTCCGGGCGTCCCTGACATCCGGCCGTGACGTTCTGGCGTTGGTGGACCACGATCAGGCCCGGCTACTCGGCCGAACCGGATCGGGGACACTCAAACTGGTCGAGGATGCCCGCGGACTGGCCTTTGATATTGCGCTCCCCGAAACCCAGTTGGGGAGCGACATCCTCGCGCTGGCAGAGCGTCGCGACCTGGGCGGAATGTCGTTCGGGTTCAAGGCCACCGATGACGCCTGGCCGTCGTCTGACCGCCGCGAGCTTCGTGCCGTCGATCTGTTCGAGATATCGATAGTCCAGGCATTCCCTGCATACTGCCAGACCACCGTATCCGCCCGCGCGAAAATGCTTGGGCGCATCGAAGCGCATACCCGCTTGCGCCGTATCATCTTGGAGACGATCTAATGTGGCCCTTCCGCCGGCGTGAACCTGAGACCCGCGCCGCGTACCAGAACGGTTTCGCCGGTATGGCCCTGACCGGTTCGCGAACGGCCAATGTCCAACTGGCCGAGAACCTGGGCACGGTTACTGCCTGCGTGAACGCGATTGGCAGCGTCATGGGTTCGCTCCCCCCGTTGGTGTTCCGGTCCGGTGACGGCGGCAGGATGGAACTGCCCAGCCATCCAGTAGCGCGCATGATCCGCAACCCGTGGTCGATGATGACCTGGCCCGATTGGATCGAATGGGCGATGGGGTCTGTACTGCTGCACGGCAATGCGCTGGCCGAGATTGTGCACGACGGCGCCGGGCGCGTCACCGGATTGCGGCCCATTCCCTGGCAATCTGTCGCACCGGTCCTTCTCGGCTCCGGTCGGCTCGCCTTCGACGTGTCCTCCTATCCGCAGCCGCGTCGGCGGCTACTGGATACCGAGGTATTCTATCTGAAAGACCGCAGCGACGACGGCTTGGTTGGCCGGTCCCGGATATCGCGGGCACCGGACGTGGTCGGAAATGCGGTTTCACTTCAGGATTTCGCCGGAAATGCATGGGAAAACCAGGCGACACCCTCCGGTGCGATTGAGATCGCGAGCAGCTTGACCCAACCGCAATTCGACCGGGTAACCGCGGCCTTCGACCGCAGGCACACCGGGGTCGGGAACGCCAGGCGGGTCTTGGTTTTAGATAATGATGCGAAATGGAAACCTCTGTCGGTTAGTCCAGAGGATGCGGAGGTCTTGGGGTCGCGCCGGTTTTCCGTGGAAGAACTGTGCCGGTTGTTTCAGGTGCCGCCGCCAATTGTGCAGGATTACACGCATAATACTTTCACGAACAGCGCCCAGGCTTCCTTGTGGTTCGCACAATTTAGCCTCGCGCCATGGTGCCGAAAGATTGAAGCGGAGTTTGCGCGATCTGTGTTCAATGCCAACGATGGGACACATCTGGAAATCGACCTGTCAGGACTGATGAGGGGCGATTTCGAGACGCGGTGGAAGGCTTGGGAAATCGCCGTCAAGAATGACATTCTGGACCGGAATGAAGTGCGGGACATCGAAGGATGGGGGCCGCGTGCGGTAACGGCAGGGGCGCGAATCTAGGCAATGGCGAGCTTCGACCACCTTCCCCCCGGGATTATACCCTTTGCCGTAGCAAGAGAATCGGCGGCGGCGTTGGTCGGGGTGTCGGCGGTCTTCTTCGACCGCTTGGTTAAGGATGGACGGATGCCACAGCCCCGGCCGGTTGACGGGCGGGTGCTTTGGGATTCCGACGAAGTGCGTGCGGCATGGCGGGCGCTACCCAAACGGGGGCAGGCTGCCACGATCAACCCCTGGGACGCAGCGCAATGACTCGCTTGAAACTAAAACACATACACCGGTTCCAAGACCGACATGGGCATATCCGGCATTACTTTCGGCGCTCGGGGCACCCCCGCGTGGCACTGCCAGGCCAGCCGGGGTCATCGGAGTTCATGGCCGCTTATCAATCTTGCGTAGCCGGGAAGCCTCTGCCCATCGGTGCGAGCAAGACCGCGCCGGGCAGCATGTCCGCGTTGGTCGTCTCTTGGTACGCCTCGGCCGCGTTCAAAGGGCTGTCGCCCGCGTCGCAGACCAACTATCGGCGAATCGTGGAAGCTTTCCTTGCCGACAACGGTGACAAGCCGGTTGCCGCTCTGGAAGGGCGGCACATACGCGGAATGATGGATGCCAAGGCGGAGACGCCCGCCGCGGCAAACCGGTTGCTATCAATCCTCCGACTGCTGATGCGCCATGCCGTCGACCGGGCTTGGCGCCCGGATGACCCGACGCTCTATGTCCGGCGCATTCGTTACAAGTCCGATGGGTTCGCCACCTGGTCAGAGGCCGATATTGAATTGTTCGAGGCGCGGTGGTCCCTGGGAAGCCGCGCCAGACTCGCAATGGCGCTGTTGCTTTACACCGGCCAGAGGCGGTCCGACGTGATTCGGATGGGGCGGCAGCATCTTCGCGGCGGCGCAATCGACGTTAAACAAGACAAGACGGGGGAGCGCCTGACCATCCCCGTGCACCCCACCTTGCGGGAGGCTATCGACGCATGCCCCTCCGATCATCTTACATTCCTGATGACCGAAACAGGCAAGCCGTTCGCATCGGGGAATGCGTTTTACAATTGGTTCATCGACTGCGCACGCAAGGCTGGGATCGCGCCTGGCCTTTCGCCCCATGGGTTGCGAAAGGCGGCGGCACGGCGGTTGGCCGAGGCCGGATGCACCCCGCATCAGATAGCGTCGGTGACTGGCCATGCGACGTTGAAGGAGATCGAACGCTATACAAAGGCGGCCAATCAGGAGGAATGGGCGAAGGTCGCTATGAGCCGAATTGGCAATAGACCGGCCGGACCGTAAACAAGATTTGGCAAACCGGCTGCAACCGGTTTGCCAATTAGTCTCGTAAAACTCTGGAAAGGTTCAACATTATGTCAGCCGTGGCGTCCCATGTGTGATGAAACTGGGCACTGGAATATCGTTGTGGAACGTTGACAATCAGGGGGCCACTTGATCCACTCTGAACCTTGCCAAGTCCGAGGCTACCCGTGACACAAGGACCTCAGCGCAAGACAGCGATCAATAGCACCGCCGCGGCAACGACGCAGCCTCCGACCCAAACGGCTCTGTGCACCTCGAGAACATGGCGACGCTGCTTCACAATGATTGCCCGTGATGACCGCGAATCGAGATCATACTTGATTGGCGCGGTTTTCGTCGTCTCGAGTTCACCTGGGTTTGTCACTTGCGAAGCAATCGGGTCGACGACTGGAACTGGTTCAACAGCAGGCACCATGGCCAAGACATGCCCTGAAAAGCGGTCGAAGAACGCATCTGCCATCTGTTTCGCGGTGGCGTCGATCAAGCGCGTGCCAAGATGTGCCAGTTTCCCACCAACCTGCGCATTGACTGCATAGGACAGGATCGTGTCCGGCTGGTCCGGCATCAGCGTCACATTGGCACCGCCCTTCGCAAAGCCAGCCACACGGCCTTGCCCCACGCCGCTGATCCTGTAGCCAGTTGGTGGATCAATGTCCGACAGTTGCACCGCACCATTGAACTTCGCGGAGATTGGACCGAGCGTGATCGATATGGCCGCCTTCATCTCGGTGTCCGAGAGCTTCTCCAACCGTTCACACCCGGGGATGCTGGCCTTCAGGACGGCGGGATCGTTCAATGCATCCCATACGACCTTGGGCGGCGCGGCGATCCGCCGCTCACCTGTCATTTCGATGTTCGGTCTAGGGTGCGAACCAAAGCTGTGCGATCAAGCGGCGGCCTTCTGTGATAACTTTGGCTGGTTGAGATTGGCAGGCGCGTGTGTGTTGGCGACGATCCCGGCCCAGTAGGCTTCCCAGTCGCCGTTCAGGTGGTTGATCCGCAGCGCGAGCATGTGTTCTGCGTGCTCAACCAGCCACCAGGCGCCGGGGAGCTTCAGGCGCTTTTGCGCGACACAGCGATGCGCGCTTTCGATTTCTCCGGAGCCGATCGGAAGCCCTTCGGCAATGGCCTCGGCATATTTCAACTGGTCTTTGCGGGTGCCCAGATAGCGGTGGCATATGCGGACCGGGGCATGGTCGTCGCTGACATCGAGCGCTTCGCGGTGGGGAAATAGGGCGCCGAGAACCGCATCAACGCGCCCCGTCTTCAGGGCGTCCTTTTGCGTCTCCATCCAGGCTTTCACGGCGGCGGCGTTCTCCGCCGCCGCCGGAACGATGGTCTTGGCGGCCGCGTTCAGGTACTCGCAAACATGATAGAGATCGAGTAAATAGCTGCCTTGTTCGCCGAACCGGTCTTCGATCTGACCGACAATCCACGGCGCGCCGTCACCCACCGCGTGCACGCGCGAATCCGACCCGAAACCCGCCCGAACCGCGCAGGCGAACAGTTGCCGCCCCGCTTCCTCCACGCCGCCTTCTATCCCGCCGCCGTAGACCGGCGTGCGACTTCCCTTGGCGTGCGCGAGCGAGATCTTCGCCTCCCTCCACGACAGCTTCTTCCCCTTGCGCTTGTCCTTCTGTTCTGCGTCCGGCTTCATGATCGGCACCATGCCCCCGTCGATCTGGGCCACGATTTGCTTGTGCTGGCCTGGTGCCACCGGGAAGTCCACAGACGCGCGACCGGCCTCGAAAATGGCCTGGGCATGGCCCAGAGTGACCCTCTGGATCGTGCTTTCGCCGATCTCGAAACCGTAATGCTCGCGCAATTTCAACGGGACCTGGGCGAAGGGCGTGTCCGCTGCGAAATCCGTGATCGTCCGTTGCAAAGGCCGCGAACATCCGCGAGGGCTGACCTTCGCACCGAGGACAAAGGGGCGCACGCGGTTGGTTTTGTGCCGGTATTGCGGCTCTATGACCGTGATTTCGCCAAATTTCGTGTGCCAGCGGAGTTTTTTTTACCCTGGCGGTGCATCCCGACTTGGCCACGAACGTCCCGCTCCGTCGCCTCGACCCGCTTGTCCGCCCAACCTTGCAACGCCTCGCGGCCCAGAAGCCGCATTTCCTCGACCAACCGCTCCTCGGCGGCGTCCGCCTCTCCGAGGTCTCCGTCCAGGTTTCCGACCGCGCCCACGATCGACGCCAATCTGTCGCGAAAATGCGGATGGGATTGGAAAAACGCCAAAAGCGCCTCGTCGCTGAGTTTCGCTGTCGCCATGGGTCCGATTCCCTCGATTACCGACGTGTCAGCATATTCCCCACAACGTCGAATCGCACCCTTCGGTCTACCTTATGTGGTGTTGTCACGGCGCGGTGGTGTATTGAGATTGACGGTCACGTTCTGGCGTTGTGTGAAGCTGTCGAGCATCCCTTCAAGCCAAAACTCTCAGCCGATGCCGCTCTGCTTGTAGACGACCCCACCATCGGAGTGTGCGGTGCTCGCGTTCCCGATGCCTCATGGGCCATTGCAAACTTCCCGCAATCGTTGCTCGACCTCGGACAACACCGTTGCCCAATCCCGTCGATCATCCTGGCGAAACAGGGTCATCGTCGGATACCAGAGGCTCGACGCCCCAGTGCGCAGCCACCGCCAATCCGGCACCCTGGCCAGTAGCGTCCACACGGGACGCCCCAGCGCACCCGCCGCATGCGCGACCGACGTATTGACGGAGATCACCAAACCCAGGTTGGTTAGAGCGGCGGCCGTCTCCGTGAAGTCAGTCAGTTCCGGTGCCAAGTCGTCGATCCCGCCAGGAGGTAGGTCACCTATCGGAATTTCCGCCAAATCGGTGGCTCGCTCACCCGTCTGTACGCTGAACCAACGCACGCCCGGCACGCGCCACAGCGGCGCGAACGCCTTGACGGGGATCGAGCGCTGCCTGTCGCCGAGGTGCTTGGGATTGCCCGCCCAGACCAGTCCGACTCGAAAGCCCGCGACGTCCGTCCGCAGCCGTTCCGACCAACGTGCGGCGGCGTCCGGTTCCGAGAAAATATAGGGTACTATGGCGGGCACGGTCTCCAACGTCGTTCCCAGCGCGCGCGGTAGGCTGAGCAGGGGGCAATGCACGTCGTACGTCGGCAGCGGCTCGCCAACCGCGACGCATCGCGACACGCCCGGAACCGAGCCTAGAAGCTGAGCCAACGGTCGTTGAACGCCCATGACCACGAACGCGCCGCGCTCCGCGAGAAGGCTTGCGTAACGCGCGAGCTGAATCGCGTCGCCGAGACCTTGCTGGATCGGGAAGATCGAACTCCTGCCTCACGGTGTGGTCCGTGGCCATGGTCTCGGCCAGGGCCTTGCCGCAGCCGGTGCAGGTTTCGGGGAAATGGTCGATGGTGGCGTTGGGAGTTTCCGTCTAGCGCAGCGTCTTGCCAGGATGGCCCGGCTGTCCGCCGGTCTTTTTGCCGGACTTCTCTCGCAGACTGGCGATGCGCACGGGCTTTTTCAGACCGTCACTGAATGGCGGTTTGCCGCTATTGCCGCTGTTCAGGCCGAGCCGGCGTTCCAGTTCGGCGATGCGCGCCTCTTGCGCCAGAAGCAGCGCGATAAGGGCGTCTTTCGAAAGCTGGCTGAGGGCGGCGTGATCCACCGACTCCTTCGAATCCGGAGCCTAACCCTCCGTCAAATGAATTCTGCCCACACCCAATTTGAGAATCGATCTCGCGGCGCTTGGGGGGAGCAACTGAGGACGACCGGGGAACCTGGGCAGTTACGGCTGTTTTGACAAAAGGTGGCACATGTCCTCATATTGGGGAATTGTCGGTAAAGCCGCCACACCCATAAAGCATATATCAACGGCATGAAGGGGAGCCTTACAAGCACCAGGTCGAAACTCCGCAACGTGTTGCCGATGCGGGGGCCTTCCGCGTGGGGCAATCGACGCCCTTAGCAACTCGATAAACTGACGGAAAAAACACGAAGTAGCACCACCGACCCGGCCTGCCTGCCCTGTGTACCAGGGAAGCAGGACCGCCCTATCGTCCCGATACGCCGCCATAAATAGGACTTTCGAGTCATGCAGCCGTCCCGCCGCGAGTTTCTGAAGTGGGGTACTGTCAGCGGAATCATGCTCAGCATGACCCGGTTCGCGGGCACGCGCGCCGCCCCCTTGCCTGCCACCGACATCCCGCCGGCGGGCGGTTTCGGCGGCCCGCCCATCGGCCGGGTCGATGGCGTGGCGAAGGTGACCGGCGCCAAGGTCTACGCCTCCGACTTCCGCGCGCGGGACATGGACGGCTGGCCCTCCGAGACGGCGCATGCCCTGCTCGTGCGCGCGCCAGACGCCACGCATACCTATCAGGGCCTCGACATCGCAAGCCTCGACGCCGGGTCACGGCCGACGGTGGTGGTGACCGCGGCCGACCTTGCGAGAGCCGGCACGCGCGTTCCCCCCTTCTATGAAGGCGACCTGTTCTGCTCAGTCGGACAGACCCCGCTCTATCTCGGCCAGCCGGTGGCGCTGCTGTTGTTCGAGACCTTCGACGCCTTCGACCGGGCCCGCACGGCGTTCCGCAACGGCACCCTCGTGCGCTTCGGCGCCGAAACCGGCCCGCTCACCCGACCGAACTACGCGGCGTTTCGCTTCACCCGGATCGCCGGCCGCACCCCGGCCGACCCCGACCTCTATTCCCCGCTGAACGCAGGCTGGGTCAGCCCGGGCTTCACCGAAGGCTCCGGCCGCCCGATCTGGGAGCCTCTGCCCGTGGCCGCCGGGGGCGAATATGCCAAGGGCGCAACCTTCGGAGAGGACGTCCGCAGGACCCTCGCCGAACCATCGTCGGATATAATGGTCCTCGACCGAACCTTCGACACGCAGTCGGTCGATCCGATGTTCCTGGAACCGGAATGCGGCCTGGCGTGGTTCGAACCGCAATCGAAGTCACTCGACATCCTGCTGGGCGTGCAGTCCCCGTTCGAGGCGGCCAGTTCCGTCGCCTTCCTGCTCGGGGAAGCCAGTCCGAACTTCAAACCCAGCCGCATCCATGCGCGCTTTGCCTATGTCGGCGGCGGCTTCGGCGGGCGCGACCATACGCCTTTCCCCCTGTACACCGCCCTCGCCGCGCTGTTCCTGCCTGGGCACCCGATCCGGCTTGCCCATGATCGGTTCCAGCAGTTCCAGGGCGGGGTCAAGCGGCACGCGTTCCGCATGCGCTCCCAGATCGGGATCGAGCGCGCGACCGGCCGGATGGTGGCCTTCGCGGCGGACCACGTCATCGATGGCGGCGGGCTTGCGAATTATTCCGGTAGCGTCGCGGTCGTCGGCGCCACCGGCGCGATCGGCATCTACGACGTCCCCAAGGTCGACGTGACCACGGTCGCCGAACACACCCGCGGCGTCACCGCCGGATCGATGCGCGGATACGGCACCCTGCAGACCATGACGGCGCTGGAAACCCTGGTCGATGAGGCCGCGACGATCCTCCGCATCGACCCGATCGAACTGCGGCGGCGGAACCTGCTGAAGACCGGCGGGCGCACCATGACCGGCAATCCCTGGACCGTGTCGGTGCGCACGCCGGAGATCCTCGACAAGCTCGCCGTCCACCCGATCTGGCGGGATCGAGCAAGGCAGAAGGCCAGCCCGGACGGCGTTCTGGTCGGCACCGGGGTCGCCTGCTGCACCAAGGACTACGGCACCGGCGCCGACTGTTCGCTCGGGCGGATCGAGGTCGCCCCAGACGGCGCGATCACCATCCACGCCGACGCCGTGGAGATGGGCAACGGCATCGGCACCGCCATCGCCCGCCGCGTCGCCGCGATCCTCGGCCGAACCGCCGGCACCGTCAGCGTCGCGCGGATCGACATGTTCGATGAACTCGGCCTGGTCACAACGGGCGATCCCTACATGATGTCCCAGGCGGACCAGGACGCGGGACAAAGGAACCCGCGCTGGGCGCCGCAGATTTCAACAGCAACCAGTGCCTCCATCGGCGCCCATGTCGGCACCCAGGCGGCGGCGCAGGCCGCGCGGGTCATCTTCCGCTTCGGGCTGTGGCCAGCAGCGCTGGACCTGTGGGGCATCGCCCCGGGCGATCCCCGCGAATACCTGTTCGAGCAAGCGTTCTGGCAGGGGAATGAGCTGATCTTCTCCGGCCTGCCCCCGCTCGCGCAGGCGGACATCGCGGCCAGGGCCCATGCCCGCGGCGGCGTGACCGGCGCGATGGCGCATGCCTTCTCGCGCTGGGCCTGGGCACACGCGGCCTTTCCCCTGGGCGGCGGCGCGGACTGGGCGGCGGAGATCGACGCCCTCGCGGTCCGCCATGGCGGCGGGGCGTTCCGGACCATCGACCGCAGCGCCGTCTTCTTCCCGCCGACGGACTATAATCGCATCGGCACGTCCTTCACCTCCTCCTGCGGCACGGTGGTCCGGGTCGAGGTCACCCGCGCGACCGGCGCGGTGCGCATCGCCGCGGCCTACAGCGTTTTTGAATGCGGAGAGGTCCTGGTACCCGAACTCGTGCAGGGCCAGGCGCAAGGCGGGTTCGCCATGGGCGTCGGCTACGCCCTGCTCGAAACCCTGCCGCCGTTCGAGGGCGGGCCCGGCAACGGCCAGTGGAACCTCGGCGACTACCTGGTCGCCCGCGCTTCCGACCTGCCGCTCGGCCGGCTGGAAATCGAGGTCCTGCCGCCGGTTTCCCCCAAGGAACCGCCCAAGGGCATGGCGGAGGTCGTGATGATCCCGATCGTTCCGGCCCTGTTGAACGCGATCCACGACGCAACCGGCTACCGCTTCCAATCCCTGCCGGTCACGCCGGACATGCTGAAGAAGGCCATGACGTGACAACCCTTTCCCTGACCATCAACGGCCGCCCCCAGGGGCCGACCGAGGTCCGCGACGACCTGTCAATGAACGACTTCCTGCGGGAAGTCCTCGGCATGACCGGCACCAAGTTCGGATGCGGCGCCGCGCAGTGCCTGAGCTGCGTGGTCATCGTCGACGATCCGGACGGCACCAGCCACACGCGCCCGACCTGCGTCGCGCCCGCGATCGCCTTCCAGGGCAAGGCGATCCGCACCATCGAGGGACACGCGAAGGACGGCGTCTTGACCGCGCTGCAGAAGGCCTTCGTCGAACATTTCGCCTTCCAGTGCGGCTACTGCACCGCCGGCTTCCTCAACGAAGCCCAGGTGCTGATCGAGCGTCTGGTCCGGCAGAAAATCAACCGCGCCGATCTGGAAGCGACGATCGAGCGCGCGCTGGATGGGCATCTCTGCCGCTGCACCGGCTATGTCAAATATCATGAGGCGGTCCGGGCGGTGATACTCGCCGATCCCGACCGGTACGTGCTGTGACCGGCCGTCTTCGCGCGCGCCTGAAGGCCCGCGCGCCGCGGCCGCGTGACGTCGTCCTGCTGTTCGGGGTGGTGCTGGGCAGCACGCTGGCGGCCAGTCACGCCTTCGCCCAATCTACTCCGCGGGCACAAACGGTCGTCGCGGTGCCCGCCGACCAGCTGGCTGCACCGGATCGGTTCGCCGCGATCGCGGACATGCCGGCACGCTCCGCCGCCGTCTTCACCGAACTTGGGAAGGTGCTGACCAGCCCCCGCTGCACCAACTGCCACCCTGCCACCGACCGACCCCGCCAGGGCGACACCATGCGCCTGCACCAGCCGCCGGTGTTCCGCGGACCCGACGGCATGGGGCTGGAGGGCATGCGCTGCAACGTCTGCCACCAGAGCGCAAACTACGAACCAGCCCGCATGCCCGGCCATCCGGGCTGGCATCTCGCCCCCGCGGAGATGGCGTGGGAAGGCAAGACCATCGGCCAGATCTGCCGTCAGGTGAGCGATCCGGCACGCAATGGCGGACGCAGCCTGGCCCAGCTCGTGGAACACATCGGCGATGACACGCTGGTGGGCTGGGCCTGGAATCCGGGCTTCGGACGCACGCCCGCGCCCGGCACCCAGCATCAGGCAAAGGCCCTCGTGCAGGCCTGGATCGCGACCGGCGCGGCCTGCCCGGAATGATCACAAAAAGGAAGACATGATGAGGAAAGCGTTTGTGGGACTCTCCCTGGCCGTGGCGCTCGCGGCCGGTCCGGTATCGAGCGTCCTGGCCGCCGAACTGCCGGACTACCTGAAGCCGATCTCGGGGACGCCGCAGCCGCCATCCGCGCAGGACATCGCGACGCGGAACGTCCTGCAGCTCAATACGACGATGTTCACCCTCTACGAGGCCGCCGGGACGGCGTTCCGGAAGAACATCCTCGCGAAGCACCCGGTCATCCTCGCGCTCTTTTCCGGGGCCGGCGGGCGCATGATCCTCTACCGCCCTGGCCAGGCAGCGATCGAAGCGCCGTCGGTGCCGAAGGTCTACCAGGTGCTGAAGTCACTCGGGCACAGCACGATGGCCGTCTCGGAGGTCGTTCTGCCCTATGTCGACAACGCGGGCGACAAGAGCTGGGTCGCCCCGATGCGCGCCTACCTGACCGAGATGAAGAGCGCGCTTGAAGGGATCGGCGCCGCGGAGATGCCGGATGCGTGGCGCCCGAATTCCCGCGCCATCCTGGAAAACAACATCGCCTTCATGGAGGACTGCCTGGCGAAGGGCGTCATCACGCTGGACGCGGTGCAGGCCTTCGCCAAGAAGCAGGCGCCGGTTCTGCGCAACGCCGTCGGCTGGGCGGCCCAGACGCAGGTGAAGCATTGGATGGGCGTGCTCGATGGCTGGAAGCAGGAGCTTGGTGGCAGCTTCGACCAGGTCTATGGCGCCAGCAACACGATCTATGTCGCGCGCCAGAACAACGTGCTGTTCAGCGTGCTGGCACAGTATTTCGGCCCCGCCGCGATGAACGACCGGCTGCTGCTGATCGAGACGGTGTCCTTCACGACGACCCCGGACGACATGCTGACGTCGGTGGTGCGGATCATCTCCGATCGTTCAGTCGGCGGTCTGTTCTTCAACAACTACCGTCTGATGGATTATGAGCTGATGGGCGGTGACGCGCGCAAGGCGATCATCGCGGAAATTAAGGCGCGCGGTCAGGAGCCTTACCTGCCACCCTTGGTGCCGTTCGGATCGAACCAATGGCCGGCACTGATTTCCGGTGGATCGGGTCCCGCGTCGCTCGACGACTTGAACTGAGCGGGGCGCGCCGCGAGGTTGCGCAGCGGCTCGTGAGTCGGGCTGTCCGCCCGGGCCGCCGAGCGTGCCGTGCATGGTGCTACGGCGCCCGGTGAAATCCACTGCCCAGGACCGCAAAACGTTTCGATCAGAACGTGATGATCGGCATCCGATAGGGTTTCGCAACAACCAGCCAGGCCGGCGGCCTTCCGTTGGCCGGGGGCGGACGCCGCGCGCCCACTACCGGACCAGGACCTCCGCCGCTGCCAGTGGCAGGCGCAAATTCGCTGCCAGGAGCGCCGCGGTGTTGGACTTCAGCCAGTCCCTGAACTCCACCGTTTCATAAATACCGTTGTCGAATACGGCCAACAGTTCCACCGGTGTCGCACCGACATTCTCCGTGAAATGGCCGCAGCCGGACGGGATATATGCCACATGACCGGCGGGCATATCGTAGGAAACGGTCTCGCCCTTCGACAGGAAGATCGTCGTGCGCGCCGTTCCGGATATCACGTACTGCCATTCATTGGCGTTGGGATGCCAATGCGGATTTCGTAAACCGCCCACGTCCAATTGCACCAGAGCGCTGGTCATGCTGCGTGAGAGGGGAAACTCCCGGGATGACGCGATGCGCATCGTGCCGCCCGGGAAACGCACGGTCGGTCGTTGCGCGCGCAACGGATAGCGGCACGACAACGACGCATCCGCGGACAGACCGGGCTTGGGATCCAACGGCGGCGCGCCGTGGTCGGCGGCCTTGGCGAAGAACTCGCTGCCTGCGGGGAGTTCGTCAAACGCGCTCACTGGGACACCGAATGTCTTCGCCAGCACGGGTTTCGGTGTGTGTATCAACCAGTCGGTCGCACTGAATGTACCGAACTCCGAGTAGGTACCACTGTCAAAGGCCAGGACGAAGCGGCATTCCTCCTGCCCGAGGGCCTGTATCGAATGACCGTGGCCGCGAGGGAAATACCAGATATCACCGGCGGTGAACTCCAGCACCTGGGAATGCCCTTGCGGGTCCAGGATCGTCACCCGGCAGCGCCCGGCCAGCACATAAGCCCATTCCGAGGCTTGCGCGTGCCAGTGCAGTTCCCGCAGGGCGGCTCCCGACAGCGAGATCACCCCGCCCGAGATGCCGCGCGAGGCCGGGAAGTTGCGGAAATTCACCTCCTTCAGCCAGCACCCGTTCATCGCCACTGTGTCTGGTTGGCCGAGGAGGTCGATGGCATAAACGCGGCTGTCAGCAACAGGCGATCCCATCGCGACTTCGGCCGATGGGATCTGTGCCAGTAGGGTGCTCCCGGCACCGACCGCGCCGCCGAGGACACCACGTCGTTGCAGCCTCATGGATTTCATCCTCCCCCGGACATGTTCGAAGATTGCACGGAGGCTGTCTCCCGTGCCGGCGATCATGCCACAGTGCCTTCGCCGCCTCGCCCTTATTGTCAGTCGTATGGACGACTATGTCGAGCCGGAAGTGCTCACAGTCCTGGAACACAAGCGCCGGTTCGAGCTCTGGCAGGATGCGCAGGGTGCCGACGATGGGTGGTGATATTCCCACGGGCGGGGCCGCCGGCACAGCCACCCGCGCGCGGTAGGTGGCGGCGTGATCGGCGGCGTCAGCCCATGATGCGGTAGATGCTGTAGGACCCCCCGCACCCTCTTTGTTCGGCCCGACCTGGCGGACGCGGTCAAGGACATCGACCTGCGTGTCCTTCTTCTTCAACCCGGCGATGAAGCCTCGGACGGTGTGGCTCTGCCAGGCCGTGGTCTCCATGATCTGGGCGATCGTCGCGCCCTCGTCCCGGCGCAGCAGGGCAAGGACCGTCTCTTGCTTCGTGCCCGCGCGTGGCGGGCGGGGCAGCAAGGACCGGGACGGTCCCCGTTCGGCAAGGGCGACCTGAAGGGCGGCCATGGGTCCCTCCAGGGCGCCAATGATGTCCGTCTCGCGGTTGGCTTCGTCGTTCCAGGCGTCGAGGACCACCTGTGCCGCCATCCGGACCGTGGCGCGTGCGGGCGCCGTGGGCGCGGCGTCGAGAGCATCGGCCACCGCCGCGGCTTCTCGTGCCACCGCGTCGTCGTCCGCCGTGTCGGTGGTCAAGGCGCCAGGGTTGGCAGCTTGGGCGGCGGCCTCCGCCTCCTCCTCGGTCTCGACCAGCCAGGCCAGAATGTCGCCGGCAATGTGTGCGGCGGGACGTCCGTTGAACCTAAATCCGGCGGTTAGACTTGCCTCTCTGGCCGAGTCGCCAGCACCATTCTGGGATGAGCGAAGATCAACCCTTAAAATTGGCCCACCCAACGGGTGAACAACCGCTGGTTGAGTCAGTCCTGGCCGTCCCCATTGCGGTTGACACCTACGCGGGTCGGATCGATGTGGCATGGGACCCGGACGCGGCGGTGACGGCACTCGGGCAGATGCCGTTTTTTATCGAGTTCCTGAAGCAGGCGGGTCTGTTCGACGCATGGGTGGCGGATTGCCCGCTTCAGTACACCAGTCCGAATGCGCCGTCGA
>CAMBXJ010000016.1 GCA_945871455.1 Asaia bogorensis | reverse complement strand
AGCGGAGCCAGCGCCAGCAGCAGGGCCACACCCAGCAACGCTGTGTGCCAGCCGACCAGATCGGCGGCCTTGATCGCCCCAGCCCCGGAGATCAGCAACGCCGCCCGATAGCCCCAGACATAGACGGCCATGGCCGCGCCCTGGAGCTTTGGGGGGAACACCTCGATCCGCCAGGCATCGACCGCGATGTCCTGGCTGGCGGACAGAAACGCGACCAGAGCCGCGGCGGCGATGGCGGCGGCGGGCGCCGCTGACGGGTCGGACAACGCCAGCATCAGCGCGGACAGCGCCAGAAGCGGCTGGATCGTCATCAGCCAGCCCCGCCGCTGGCCTAACCAACGCAGCGGCCCGGGCGGGCGGGCCTGGTCCAGCACCGGCGCCCACAGGAATTTCAGCGAGTAGGCGAGGCCGATATTCGCCGTCAGCCCGATCATCGCCAGGGAGACGCCGCCCTCCGACAGCCACAGGCGGAAGGTGAAGCCGGACAGCGGCAATGGCAGGCCCGCCATGAAACCCAACGCGGCCATGGTCCACAGGCGTCTGTCACGCAACATCGGCGCGGACCTGCCCGTTGCTCACCCGGGCAAATTAGCGTCGCCGCGACCGAGCGGTCGCTGCATTGACACCACGTCCACCCAACGGCCGAACTTCACGCCCACCGCCTTCAGCGTCCCCACCATGTGGAAGCCCAGGCTGGCATGGACGCCGATCGACCCGACATTCTCGGAATCGCCGATCACCGCGATCATCTGGCGCATGCCGCGCGCGGTGGCGTCTTCGATCAATTGGCCGACCAGCGCCTTGCCCACGCCCTGCCCACGCACGTCGTCGCGGACATAGATGCTGTCCTCCACGCAATAGCGATAGGCGGAACGGTCACGAAACTGGTTGTAATAGGCATAGCCGAGAATGCCGGTTGCGTCGCTGGCGACAAGCCAGGCGCCGCCTTCGCCGGTGACTTTGTGAAATTTGTACAGCGTGTCTTCGACCGAGGGCGGTTCCTCGTCGAACGTGCCGGTGCCATGCAGGACGTGATGGGCGTAGATCGCCTGGATTTCGGGGATATCCGCCTCCGTGGCAGCGCGAATCTGCATTCCGACGATCCTGTGACGATGGGCCTGCAAGGGGGCCTGGTGGAAAAGGAGGTTAGACGGGCAGGCCCAGAATGGATGCGGCATCGCAGGCCAGGCCCAGCAAGGCGCGATCCTGCCCCGGACCGGCCACCAGCGACAAGCCGACAGGAAGCCCGTTGACGGTACCGGCGGGCAAGGTCACCTCCGGCAGGCCGCAGAACCCGGCGATGGCGGTCACGCCGATGGTCGCCTGGCGCACCCCGTCCTGTTCGCCAGGGCCGGCGGTGAGCAGCGGTGCCACGCAGGGGCTGGTCGGATAGATCATGACCGCGCCGCCGGACAGCAGCGGCAGGATACGCGCCTGCAACTGGCGCCGAAATGCCCGCCCTGGTGACGCTATCGCCGGCGTTGTGGCCTTGGCGGCGGTGAAGCGTCCCTGGACCGATGGGCTGAACCGAGGATTCGCGCGTTCGACCCAGGCGCCATGGGCCGCCCAGACCTCCTCGGCCTGCACGGTGCGGAAATGGTCGTACAGACTATCCACGCCTTCCGGCAACAGGCTGATACCAATTGCGCGCCCGCGCAGTTGCTGCAACCGCTCCAGCGCCGGTCGCAACGCCTCCGCCACCTCCGGCTGGGCGTTCACCCACGCCTCCTCCACGCGCAGAAACGGGCCGCTGGCGCCGGTCCGCCCGCCGGGCAGCAGCACGTCGCCGATTTCGGCCAGCAGCGCCGCGGCGCGAGTGAACCATCCGGGCGTGTCCAGGCTGGGCGCCAAGGCGCAGGCCCCGGCGAGACTGATGGCCCCGAAGGTCGGACGAATGCCGAAAAGACCGCAATAGCTCGCCGGAATGCGGACCGAGCCGCCGGTATCGGACCCGATTGCGAAATCCACCAGATTGGCGGCAACGGCGGCGGCGGACCCGCAGCTTGACCCGCCCGGGAACCGGTCGGGCGCGCGCGGGTTGATCGGGGTCCCATGCCAGATATTTTCCCCGGTCAGCCCGTAGGCCAATTCGTGGGTCTTGGTCTTGCCCGCCAAATGGGCGCCGGCCTGCAGCAGGGACGTGACGATCGGCGCCGTGACGTTCGTGATGCCGTGAGTGGTCGCCCAGTCAGGGTTGCCGTAGGTGGTGACCGCGCCGGCGACATCGAACAGATCCTTCACGGCGAAGGTCAGTCCGCTCAGCCGGCCAGCCGCGATCGGGGCCACCTGATGGCGTTCGCCTGGGATGAATGCGCCGACGGTGTCATTCAGAGTCACGATTCGTTTGTCCTTATTCCGCGTTTATGGCATAAGCGGCGTATGGTTGCTAACAGGGTTTGCCCCTGCGGTTCCGCCTTGTTGGGCGGCCTGAAGGACGACGGCGGGCTGAAAAACGGGCCGCACGCTCGCATTCCCGACATAATTCGTATCAATAAGCAACCGTCCTGACATGCTGGTTTCATCCAGAAACCCGAGAATTGTGGATATTTTCAATCGATTTCGTCATGGTTGGGTTGTGATCTGTCCGCACCGTCTCGATATGTTCCGCGGGTCACCTGGCCGACGAGAGATGTCCCGGCGCGCCCTGCCGCGACAAAATCCCCCTGGATGGCGGGCAACGTGTTATTTACCTGTTCCGCGCAATATGCCCCGGCATATGACGCTGTCCTTCGATACGCCTCTGAAGGGGTTCGCTCGTGGATATCTCTGACGGACATACATCTGGTCTATCCGGGCTCGGCCGCCAACCCGCAATACGGGATGCGCGGGCCGACGGGTCCGGTGGAGCAGGCGGCGCGGGCATGTCGACCGGCGATGGCGGCGGTCGCGACACGCCGATCCATCCCCGCCTGCTCGCGATGATGAACGCCGCCCGCTACTACGGGATGGAGCTGGACCCCCACGAATTCCGTGCCGGCCCCGATGAAACCGTGCCCAGCGCCGCCGCTCTGTCATCCTGGGCGCAAGGCGCCGGCATGTGGTCGCGCGCCCTGCGGCTTCGCTGGCGCCACCTGATGCGGCTGAATACCGGCAGCCCGGTCATCCTGCTGTTGGACGACGGAACCGCCGCCTTGCTGGTCGGGTCCAGCATCGAAGCCAAGGTGGTCGCCCTGCGCGACCCACGGTCTTCCGACGCCGAAGCGCCGATCCAGGTCGACGAGATGCGCCTGGCCGAGGTCTGGAGCGGGGAGGCCGTGCTGCTGCGCGCCCTGCGCGAACAGACCGAAGCCGATCCGCCGTTCACCATGAGCTACCTGTTCGGCCAGGTCGCGAGAGAGAAAAAATCGCTGCGGGATCTGTTCCTGGCCTCCTTCATCATCAGCCTGCTGCATCTTCTGCCCGCGCTGATGGTGATGAAGGTCATGGACAAAGTGATGCAGCACCAGAGTTATTCGACTCTGTTCCTGATGGCCGTCCTGGTCACCATCATGGTCCTGTTCGAGACCCTGCTCAGCTTCGCCCGCCGATTGATCATCCTGGTCGTCGGCGCACGGATCGATGCACGGCTGAACCTGCACATCTTCAACCGACTGGTACGATTGCCGCTCGACTATTTCGAACGCCATCCGGCCGGCGAGACGATGTACAAGGTCTCCCAGGTCCACAAGGTGCGGGAATTCATCACCGGCAAGCTGCTGACGACGGCGCTGGATCTGATCACCCTGGTGATCCTGTTGCCGTTCCTGTTCTGGATCAATGCCACGCTCGCATGGATCGTGCTGATCTGCTCGGCGATGATCGCGTTGATCATCGTCGCGTTCCTCAAGCCCATGCGGGAAGTCTACAGCAAGGTCCTGAAGGCGGAAACCGCGAAGCAGGCCGCGCTCGGCGAGACCGTCTTCGGTATGAAAACCGTCAAGTCCCTGGCGCTGGAGCCGCAACGCAAGGCGTTGTGGGACGAACGGGTGGCGGAATCCGGCAAATGGCGCCTCGCCATGGGCAAGATCGCCAACTGGCCGCAAACCCTGGTCAACCCGATCGAGCGGTTCATGTGGGTCGGCGTCGTCCTGATCGGGGCCTATATGACACTCGAAGGCGAAGCCTATATGCGCCTCGGTGGCCTGATCTCGTTCATGATGTTGTCGCAGCGCGTCGCCCAGCCGCTGGTGGGCCTGGCCCGGTTGATGGAAGATTGGGAAGAAATCCGCGGCTCCATGGCGCAGGCGGCGGACGTGCTCAACCGCCCGATCGAGCGGGATTCGGCTTCCGGTGGCCTGCGGCCCAAATTTGCCGGCGCGATCTCCCTGGACGACGTCACGTTTACCTATGCCGGCACCAAGGTCCCCGCGCTCGACCGGGTGACCTTCTCCATCCCGGCGGGCACCATGCTGGGCGTCGTCGGCCGCTCCGGGTCCGGAAAATCCACCTTGACCCGGCTGCTGCAAGGCATCAACCGGGAGTATTCGGGCTTCCTGAAGATCGACAACGCCGATCTGCGGGAAATCAACCTGCGCCACCTGCGCTCAAATTACGGCGTCGTGCTGCAGGAAAACTTCCTGTTTCGCGGGTCCATTCGGGACAACATCCTGGCCGGCCGCCCTGGGCTCACCCTGGAAGACGCCATCCGCGCCGCGCGCCTGGCCGGTGCCGAGGAATTCATCGAGCGTATGCCGAACGGCTACGAAACCTATGTGGAGGAAGGCTCGCCCAACCTCTCCGGCGGGCAACGCCAACGCCTGGCGATTGCGCGCGCCGTCATCACCGATCCCCGCATCCTGATCCTGGACGAGGCTACCAGCGCCCTGGATCCGGAAAGTGAGGCTCTGGTGAACGCCAACCTGCTGCGCATCGCGCGCGGAAGGACCATGGTCATCGTCTCCCACCGCCTGTCGTCCCTGGTCGACTGCGATCAGATCCTGGTGCTGGAACGCGGTGAACTGGTCGATATCGCGCCGCATAACGTCCTGCTCGAACGTTGCACCGTCTATCGCCAGCTCTGGGCGCAGCAGCATCGCCATATGGAAGCACAAGGTCCCCGTCATGCAGCTATCGCTCCAACCCTCGTCCAAGGCGACTAGGACCGACGTCGCGGAGCGGGACGATCCAACGCTCCCGGCGATCCTGGAGTTCCAGTCTCCCTCCACGGCGATCATCAACGTTCCGACCCCCCGCGTCGCACGGGCGATCACGTTCATCGTCTCCGCGCTGGTGCTTTCCATCGGGCTGGCACTGGCGTTGATCAAGGTCGACAAGGTCGTCACCGCCACCGGCAAGGTCGTTGCCAGAGGTGGGACGATCGTCGTGCAGCCGCTCGACACCGGGGTCATCCGTTCAATCGACGTTTCCGTCGGCGATAAGGTCCGCGCGGGACAGGTATTGGCTCGCCTGGATCCGACTTTCGCCGCCGCCGACCTGGGTGCGTTGGCGGCGCAGGTGTCGGCCTTGCAGGCCCAGGTCAGCCGCTTGCAGGCAGAGGCGGAGAATCGCCCCTTCACCTATATCGGGCTTGATCCCAACCTGGCGTTGCAGGCGGCGATCTTCAGCCAGCGGCGCGCCGAGTACAATTTCCGGATCGAAGGCTACAATCAGAAGGCGAGCAGTCTGTCCGTCTCGGTCGCGCGCGCCCGGTCCGACGCGTTGAGCTATCGGGAGCGGTTGGCCTATGCCACATCGCTCGAAGGCATGCGCAAGGAACTGGAGCGGCTGAACGTCGGCAGCAAGATCAATACCCTGGCGGCGATGGACACCCGCACGGAGGTCCAGCGCAACATGGATGGCGCCGAGCAGATGGCGCTTTCGGGCCAACGGGATTTGGCGGCGCTGATTGCGGAACGGAATGGCTATACGGAAAACTGGCGCGCCGACGTTTCCGAAAAGCTCGCCGAGAGCGTGAGCAAGCTGTCGGATGCCCGGGAATCCTACAACAAGGCCAAACTCCGGCACCAATTGGTGGAACTGCGCTCCGACCGGGATGCGACCGTGCTGTCCATCGCGAAGGTTTCCGTGGGCTCCGTCATCACGGCGGGACAGCAGTTCGTCACGTTGATCGCATCCGACGCACCGCTGGAGGTGGAAGTGAACATCCAGGGCAGTGACGACGGCTACGTCAACCTGGGGAACGCCGTGGCGATCAAATTCGATACCTTCCCGTACATGCACTACGGCATGGCCTACGGCACCGTGCGGATCATCAGCGCCGACAGTTTTTCGAGCGCGGACGAGCAACGCAATCCGACCGGTGCCACGGCATTGCCGACCACCGCGGCTGGCAACGCCGTGTGGTTTCGATCCCGCGTTTCCCTGGACCGTGTCGAACTGCACGACCTGCCGCCGGACTTCAAGCTGATGCCCGGCATGCCGGTTACCGCCGATATCAAGATCGGCGAACGGACCGCCCTCGGATACTTTTTCGAGCGTTTGATCCCCGTGGCAACCGAAGGCATGCGGGAACCGTGATCGTCCAACGCACACAGCCTGGTGAGATCTGACGCCCATGCGCATCGCAGACCGATTGGTCGCCCGCTTCTCCCCGAAATCGGCCCTCCGCCATGCGTTGCGGCTGACCGAGAAAGGTGACCGCAAGACTGCGTTCCCGTTCTTAGCCCGCGCGGCGAGGGCAAAGATCGCCGAAGCCGAATACCGCATCGGACGCTGCTACCTGGAAGGTGCCGGTGTGCCGCCCAGTCGCGGTGACGGTGTCCGCTGGGTCGAGCGTGCCGCGAAGCAGGGCTACGTCGAGGCACAGGCCCTGTTGGCCACGCTCTGCCTGCACGGGCTGGCGGCAGGCTTCGCAGACTCCGCGTCGAACGCGTCTCCCGGCCTGTTCGGCGGCAACAACACCGCCGAACCGGACTTCGTTTCGGCGGAGGTCTGGGCACGCAAGGCGGCCGAAGGCGGGTCGGCCGACGGTCAGGCCGTCCTGGCCTATGTGCTGACCTCCGGCCCTGAAACCATGCGCAACGTCGCGGAGGCCGACCGCTGGTATCAGCGTTCCGCCGAAGGTGGCTGCCCACAAGGGCAACTCGGCTATGCCCTGTGTCTGGCCCGGGACTCGAAAGACCCCGCGGTCCAGGCCCTGATCATCGAGAACCTGCGCCAGGCCGCGGACAAGGGCCTTGCCACGGCGTTGCACCTGTATGGCGTGATCGCCGAACGCGGCGCGGGGATGGAGCGGGATATGCCCCTCGCCGCCCGTTCCTATCGCGCCGCGGCCGAGAAAGGCCACCGCTCCGCCCAGGCGCGCTGGGGTTATGCGCTGCTCGAAGGCCGCGGCGTGGAACAGAACGTGACAGAGGGCGAGTCCTGGCTGCGGCGGGCGGCTCTGGCCGGGGACCCGGAAGCGGCGGCCATGGTCGGCGACCTCTACGCCAAGGGCGGCAAGCTCCCGCCCAACTACGCGGAAGCGGCCATGTGGTTCGCCCGCGCCGTCGCGGCCAACAACCATCGCGGCGCCGCCAGGGCACTCGGCATGCTGTACCTGACGGGCGCCGGCGTGCCGCGGGATCAGGATGAGGCCGCGCGCCTGTTCAGCATCTCCGCCCAGTCCGGCGACAAGGATGCGCATGCCGATCTGGGCAACCTGCTGCTGCGTGGCCACGGCGACGAATCGGATTCCGTCCGGACGCGGGAATGGTTCGAACAGGCCGCCGCATCGGGCGATCTGATCGCGGCCTTCAATTTCGGCGTCTGCCTGGCCGAAGGCGTCGGTATCGAACGTGACGACCGACGCGCCGCCGAATGGCTGCGGCGCGCGGCCGATGGGGTGGTGAACGCTCAATATTGGTATGGACGGATGCTGGTCGAAGGCCGCGGCGTCGAAGCAAACCCCGAGGAAGGGCGCGCCTGGATCAAGCGAGCCGCCGATGTCGGCATGATCGACGCCGAGGTGATGCTGGCCGACATGATGTTGAACGGCCGGGGCGGCCCGAAGGACCATCCCAGTGCGCTGATACTGTTCGAAAAAGCCGCCGAACGCGGCCATGTTGGCGCGATGTTCGCCGTCGGTGCCATGCATGGCGGCGGTCATGAAGTCCCGACGCAGAGAACCGTCGCCCAACGCTGGTTCCGCGCCGCCGCGGAACGCGGGCATCCTTACGCACAGATGATGCTGGGGCGCTATCTGGCCCGCAACCTCGCCGGGGAGCAGAACTTTGCCGAGGCCCGGACCTGGATCGAACGCGCAATCGGCCAGGGCATTCAGGATGCGCGTGCCGATCTGGCCTCGCTGCCCGCGCCCCAAAGCAATGAGGCGTCCAGGGCCGTCGGCGACTGATCCAACATGGCGGCCAAGCCGTCCATACTGGAAGAGAGCGAGATTGCGTCGGCCGCACGTGCCGCCCTCGCATGCGGTCGCAAGCATATGGCGGACGGGGATGCCGTCAGCGCGTTGCAATGGTTGGACCGCGCCCATCGGCTTGTCCCGCGCGATCAAAATATCCGCCTGTCCCTGGCAACCGCGTGTCTGGGACGAGACGACCAACGCGCCAGAACCCTGTTTGAATCCGTCACCGCCGACCAGGACCTCCGGGAGGCATGGCTCGGTCTGGCAGCGTCGCTCCGCCGATTGGGCAAGCACGATCTCGCGGCCCAGGCCGTCGGCCAGGCGCTAAGCCGGCACATCCACCAGTCGAACACGAACGGGATCGCCGCCGGAATTGCCCAATCGATCCAGGCCGCCGGCTGGTGCGGCTTGAGCGCGACCGGCGAGATCGTGGCACATCCGTACCGTTCCGAGCCGCTGAACATCGTGTTGGACGGGCAGCCTTTAGCAGGGGCGCGGCTTCCGGCCGATTGGCCGACGCATGCTCGATTGGAGATCATGGTCGGGCAGCGCCCCCTGCTGGGCAGCCCGATCGACCTTCGCGCCATCGGTCGCACGGCCGGGTTCATCGAGGCGGATCGCGGCGGCCTGAAAGGTTGGGCCTGGCATCCCGGCGATCCGACGACGGACCCGGTCCTGACCATCGACGACGGCAGCGGCAAACCGCCATTGCGGATCGTTGCCGCGAATCGCGACGTGAGCATTCCCGATACCGGACCATTGGCGCACCCGCGCGGCTTCTCCATACCGGCTGAGGCACTTCGATCGATGAGCGGACCGCTGCATGTGCGGGGACGCGATGGCCGGGAACTCCCAGGCAGTCCGCTGATCCCACGGGCCGAGGAACACGCCGCCACGGCGGCCGCCTTGACGTTGGCCCGCCTGTATCCCGCGAATGCCGCGGCCATACCGCCAAGGGACCTCGCTCCGCCGCCGGCGCTTCCGGTCGATCCGGCCCTGCCGCCGACGCCCATCGGTCTGAACCGCCGCCGACGTCCGATCGACGTCGTGGTGCCGGTGCATGGGCAAACCGCGCTGGTTCTGGCCTGTCTGGACACGTTGTTCGTCTCTGTCGGTCGCCCGAACCGCATCGTCGTGGTCGACGACGCGTCGCCGGAGCCCGCATTGGTCGCCGAACTTGACCGCCTTGCGCGCGCTCGGCGTATTCGGCTGATCCGCAATCCACGTAACCTCGGTTTTCCCGGCAGCGCCAATGCCGGCATGCTGGCCGCGTCCGGCCGTGACGTGGTGCTGCTGAACAGCGACACAATGGTGCCACCCGGCTGGTTGGAACGGCTGCAAGACGCCGCCCATGCCGCCGACGACATCGGTACCGTCACGCCCCTGTCCAACAACGCCAGCATCCTGAGTTATCCGGGGCCCGGACCGGATAACGACATCCCGGACCTGGCTGGCACCATCGCCCTGGACCGGCAGGCAGCCCGCGCCAACGGCACCATCAGCGTGGATATCCCCGTCGGCGTGGGATTCTGCCTTTATATCCGCCGGGATTGCCTGGATGCGACAGGGCGCCTGCGCGACGACGTGTTCGCGCAAGGATACGGGGAAGAAAACGATTTCTGCTTGCGCGCCCGCCGCCTTGGATGGCGCCATGTCGCGCTGCCCGGCCTGTTCGTGGCCCATGCCAGCGGCAAGTCGTTCGGCGCGTCGGCGATTCATCTCCGCGCCCGGAACCAGGACATTTTGAACCGCCTGCACCCCGGCTACGACCGGCTGGTCCAGGATTTTGTCGATGCCGCCCCCTTGGCCGACGCGCGCCGGCGCCTCGATCTGGAACGCTGGCGATCCACGCGCAAGCCCGGGCAGACAAGCGCGATCCTGATCACGCACGACGAGGGCGGCGGGGTCGAGCAGCGCATCGCCCAGGCCGCCTGGGATCATGACCAGGCCGGACGGCAAACCATCGTGCTGCGGCCCACCCGGATGGGCGACGGAGAATCCGCGATCGTCGTGGGCAAGGGTGCCGATCGCGGTTTCCCCAACCTCTGCTATCGTATGCCCGGCGAACTGCAGCTGCTGCTGCGCTGGCTGCGCACCCAGCGGCCGGACCGGGTAGAGGCGCACCACTTCCTCGGCCACCACCCTGCCATCCACGACCTGATCGCGCGCCTGGGCGTGCCTTATGAGGTGCATGTGCACGACTACGCCTGGTTTTGCCCGCGCATTTCGCTGGTCGGTGGGCAGGATCGCTACTGCGGGGAACCGGATCGGGCAGCCTGTCAATCCTGCGTCGACGATTACGGTTCGTTCCTTTCCGAATCTATCACCGTCGCCGATCTGATCACCCGTTCCGCCGCTTTTCTCCGCACTGCCCGCCAGGTCATCGCCCCGTCCCGCGATGCCGCCAACCGTATCCGCCGCCATTTTCCTGGAATCGTGCCCGACATCGTGCCGCATGAGGACGACATCGCCATCGCATGGCGCCCCAAGCCGCCATTCCGTCCGGCGGGTCGGCCGCGGGTCTGCGTGCTGGGTGGGATCGGACTGCACAAAGGCTACGATGTCCTGCTGGCCTGCGCCCGCAACGCCGCGGATCGCGCCCTGGATCTGGAGTTCGTTGTCGTCGGCAGCACCACCGATGACGCCCGCATGCTGGCGACGGGACGGGTGTTCGTCACCGGTACCTACGCGCCGGAGGAGGCCGTGGGCTTGATCGAAGCCCAGCAACCCAGCCTGGGATTCCTGCCCTCCATCTGGCCGGAAACCTGGTGCATGACCCTGTCGGACCTGTGGCGCGCCGGATTGCGCGTGGCCGCGTTCGATCTCGGCGCACCGGCGGAGCGGATTCGCGACACCGGCCGTGGAATTCTTCTTCCGCTGCACCTATCCGCGGGTGCTATTAACGACGTGTTAATTGCCAGTACGGCATCATCAACCGCTTTCGCTAACCGAACCCACGCGCGAACTGTTCCGTCTTCCGATAAATCTCCCGGTGTCATACACACCTTGTGATGCCACGCCCCAAAATAGAGCGAGACCAAAGTATGTCCGAAGCCGCCAGCGCGGTACTGAGCAACCCCGCCGCCAATCCCGCCACCCAACCCGATGCCGATCCGGCGGCCGAGCAAACCGCCCGCAGTCGTGTTTCCGAACTCCGCGTTTCCGGTCATCTGATGACGTTGGAACATGGGGTTTTCTGCGTGTTCCCGGCACCCGGTGCCACGCCGGCCGATCCGGTGACCGGCTTGCCCGGTGTGCGTATCACCCGATCCCCAGGCTCCGCCGCGTCCGCCGTATCCATCGCAACCTTCACCGCCGATGGTTGGTTGGACGGCGCGGCCGCGTTGGTGCGGGTCAACGATCCGGTCGCGCAGATACTGGTTACCGTCTACCAATCTTCCCACCACGGACCGGAATCGGCGCCTCGCCTGCAGGTCATGCGGCTCAGCAACGAACCCATGTCCGGGGATGTGCCCGCGGCCCCGGCAAAGGCTCCGGCCGCCGCCGGACAGCCCGTCATGCCCGGGGAAGACCCGGAAGTCATTGCCCATATCCAGCAAACCGGCGACGTCGGCGGCACCCTGGGCGAATGGGTGGGAACGCGCGACAGCAAGATGTGGATAGAGGGCTTCGGCCTGAAGCCCACCGACATGATCGAGTCTGGCGACATCGAGTACCAGGCCGTTCTCGGCCGGGGCTGGCTGTCCCCCTGGGTCGATGGCGGCAATTTCTGCGGCAGCCGCGGCATGGCGCTGCCACTGCTGGGCATCAATATCCGCCTGAAAGGCGACGCCGCGGATAATTTCGACTGTGAATACTCGGCGACCTTCGTCGATGGCACCGCGGTCGGCCCGACACCTGCGGGACAGGCCTGCGAAGCTGATAGTCTGGCAGCGCTGGAATCCTTCCGGATTGAAATCCGTCCGCGCGGTGCGGTCGGAGCAAAGGTGCCAGCGCCCCGGAAACAGGCTGCCACCCGGACAGCCGCGGCGAAATCGCCCGCGAAGCCCAAGACGCCGGCACGGACTACCCGTCGCTGACATCCGATTGCGACGGGCGGACAGGATCGATTTCAAATTACGTCCGCCCGTTACAGTCACGAAATGCCACCCGGAGCACGCCGGACCTCCGGACCGGAAGCCGTGTCCGGACGCCGAGCGTCGGGGCCGCGAGGGCCTGTGCGACGGATTGGATTGGGCGACATTGGGACATTCCGAGTCCCGTCGCGATAAGATAGGGCTGCCTTGCCGTGAAATTCCTGTTCGTCCACCAGAACTTCCCCGGGCAGTTCTTGCATATCGTCCGCCATCTGATCGCGGCCGGTGGGCATGATATCGTCTTCATCACCGAGCCGAACGCCAACGTCATTCCAGGCGTCCGCAAGGTGCCGTACATGAAGCCCCCGAAAGCCGGGCCGGAAACCCATATCGCCGCGCATGAACTTGATACCGGCGTGCGACGGGCGGAAGTCGTGTGGAAGACGGCCTTCAACCTGAAGCGGCTTGGATACAATCCCGATATCATCATCGGCCATCATGGCTGGGGCGAGATGCTCAACCTCGTGGATGTCTGGCCGAAAGTGCCAATGCTGGGCTACTTCGAATTCTATTACGACCCGTATCGAGCGGATGTGGGATTCGATCCCGAATTCCCGACCGACACTCTGGACTTCCCGCGAATCCGGGCGAAGAACGCCATCAACCACATCGCGCTCAATCTGGAGCAGTACGGCAACACACCCACGCGATGGCAGTTGTCGACCTATCCGAAATGGGCCCATTCGCGCATCGATCTGCTTTGGGAAGGCGTCGATCTGGATATCTGCAAACCAGATCCGATCGCCCGGAAGGCGCCATTGAAGATCGGCGACATGACGATCGAACCGACCGACAAGCTGGTGACCTATGTGTCCCGGGATCTGGAGCCCTATCGCGGCTTCCATCTGATGATGCGGACGCTGCCGCATCTGCATGCCGCCCGAAAAGATCTGAAGGTGGTGATGATCGGCAGCGACGGCGTCAGCTACGGCATCATGCCGCACGGCGGCGGAACCTGGCGCGAACTGATGATGAAGGAGGTCGGCAGCCGCGTCGACCTAAGCCGGGTCGCGTTCCCGGGACGGGTGACCTACGACGTCTATCTGTCGTTGCTCAAACGCTCGGACGCGCATATCTACCTGACATATCCGTTCGTTGCGTCCTGGTCGTTGCGGGAAGCCATGGCGATGGGCTGTGCGATCGTCGGCAGCGATTCGCAACCGGTGGCGGAATTCATCAAGGATGGCCAGACCGGTCTGCTGGCATCGTTTTTCGATCCACCGGGTTTGGCGGACAAGGTCGTCGGTTTGATGGAGAACAAGGCGCTCGACCGCAAGCTTCGGACCAACGCGCGCCGCTATGCCGAACAGAATCTGTCGATGACGGACTACCTGGCCAACTATGAGGCGACAATCGAGCGCATCACCGGACAGTCGCTCGCCCCTGCCGTGTCGGCGAAGAAGCCGGCAAGGCGGGCGAAGCGATAGGTCAATCCCCGCTCCCCTGCGTCAGACGAAACGGTGCCGCCGGATACACGCCCAGCACCCGCACCTCGGACGAAAAGAACGACAGCTCCTCCAGCGCTCGCCGCGGTGCCGGTTGTTCCGGATGGCCGTCCACGTCGCACAGGAACTGGGTCGCGGAAAATTGGCCCGCCAGCATGTAGCTTTCCAGCTTCGTCATGTTGACGCCATTGGTCGCGAACCCGCCCAGCGCCTTGTAGAGCGCGGCGGGCACGTTGCGCACACGGAACACGAACGTGGTCATCAGATGCGGCGTGGCGGGATCCGGCGTCGTGGGCCGCTTGGCCATCACGTAAAACCGGGTCGTGTTGTGCGATGCGTCCTCGACGTTGGAGCGCAGGATGTCCAACCCATAGATCTCGGCCGCCAGGGACGACGCGATCGCCGCCTCTTCCTTGCGGTTCCACTGTGCCACCAGTTCGGCGGACCCGGCGGTATCGGCCTCCACCACGGGCGTCAGGTTCAGGCTACGGAGAATGCGCCGGACCTGGCCGAGCGCGACGGTGTGGGAATGGGCGCGCTTGAGGTCGGCGATGGTGGCGCCCCGCACGCCCAGCAGGCAGTGCTCGACCCGCTGGAACTGTTCCCCCACGACGAAAAGGCCTGATTCAGGCAGCAGGTGGTGGATATCCGGCACGCGCCCGGCAAGGCTGTTCTCACAGGGCAGCATCGCCAAATCCGCGCGGCCTTCGCGGACCGCGTCCATCGCGGATTCGAACGATTCGCAGGGCAGGGTCGTCATCGCCGGATAGGCGTTGCGACAGGCCAGGTCGGAATAGGCGCCCAGAACGCCCTGGAACGCGATAATGCCACTCATGTCGGGTCAGACTTTCGGATGTAGAAGCTGGCGCGCCCGGTCCAGATCGACCGGGGTGTCGACGCCGAACAGGCCGTGCTCCATGCGGGCGCAGGCGATACGCATGCCGGCTTCCAGAGCACGCAACTGCTCCAGCGCCTCCCGTTGTTCCAACATGCTCGGCGGAAGACTGACAAACCGGTCCAGGGCGGCCCGACGATAGGCATATATACCAATATGGTGCCAGCGCGGGCCTTCCCCCCAGGGGATCGGCGCCCGGGAGAAATACAGGGCGGGCGCCACCGGATTGTCGCCGGAAAACGCACAGACCGCCTTCACAAAGGAAGACGTGGTCGCCTCCTCCTCCGACAGGATCGGCACCACCAGGGTGCCGATATCGATCGCCGGATCGCCCAACGGCAGGACCACCAGGCGCAATTGTGCCGGGTCCAAGGTTGGCACGTCGCCTTGCAGGTTCACGACGACATCGTGGCGGCCGTCCGGATCCAACTCTCCCAAGGCGGCACGCACGCGATCGGTGCCGGATGGCAGCGCCGGATCGGTCATGACCGCCCGCCCGCCCGCTGCCCGGACCGCGTCGGCGATCTCGGTTTCGGCGCAGGCGACGGCCACGGGACCGATATCGGCCTCCCGCGCGCGGTCGAGCACATGCACGATCATGGGCTTGCCATGGATGTCGGCCAGCGGCTTACCGGGCAACCGCGTGGAGGCCATGCGGGCCGGGATGACAACGATCGGGTTCACGACGACACACTGCTCCTGGAAATTGTGGGGATCCTTGAAATGACGGACGATGGGTTGAAGGGGCCGGTTCGTTTCCCTATGCTGCCCTAGCTTATGGACGCTAACGGTCCCGTGCAACGGCGGGCCCGCATGTTTGCCTGCGAACCACGACCGCACTCGACGAGGAAGCTACGCCGCATGGACAGTATGGAGGTCAACAAGGGCATCGCCGCGATCCTGATCGCCGGTATCGCCTTTTTCGTCACCGGCACGATCGGAACGATCCTCGTCCACACCAAGCCGCTGGACAAACCCGTCCTGGCGATCGCGATCCCGGAACCGGGTGGCGCAGGCAAGGAAGCCGCCAAACCGGTTGTGTTGGCGGCGATCGCACCCTTGCTGGTGAAGGCCGATGTGGCCCTGGGCGAAAGCACCGCGAAGAAGCTGTGCAGCCAGTGCCACACCTTCAACGAAGGTGGGAAGAACGGCGTCGGCCCGAACCTGTATGGATCGGTTGGGCAGCCGCACGGCCATGTCGCGGGGTTCAATTACTCCACCGCGCTGAAGGCCAAGACGGGCCCCTGGACATATGAGGACCTGAATAACTGGCTGTACAAGCCAACTGCCTACGTGGTCGGCACGCGGATGGCGTTCGCCGGAATCAAGGACGATCAAAGCCGAGCGAACATTATCGCATATATGCGGACTTTGTCGAAGAACCCGGTGCCACTGCCGGCGCCTTGATCGTTCCCCCACCCATGGACATGGACCGACTGATCGCGGCGGCGGAGGCAGCGGCGGACGTTGCCGGCGCCGTCGTGCGGCCATTCTTTCGGGCGGGGATCGGCACCGACATCAAGGCGGACCGCTCCCCCGTTACCATCGCCGACCGCTCGGCCGAACAAGCGATGCGGGCCGTGCTGTCGGAACGTTTTCCCGACCACGGCATATTGGGCGAGGAATTCGGCCTGGATCGTCCGCAAGCGCGCTTGCGGTGGGTGTTGGATCCGATCGACGGCACACGCGCATTCATCACCGGCCGCCCGACCTTCGGAACCCTGATTGCGCTGCTGGACGGCGACGATCCGATTGTCGGCATCATCGACCAGCCGGTCACCGGAGAGCGCTGGATCGGCGCCGCCGGTCGCTCCACTACATTTCGCGGCCCGATGGGCGGCCTCGCCGGCTGTCGCCCTTGCCCGTCGCTGGCCGATGCCGAATTGTCCTGCACCAGCCCAGAGATGCTGGAGGAGCGGGAACCGCGCTGGCGCCGTCTGGCACAGGCAACGCGCCGCAATTATTGGGGCGGCGACTGCTATGCCTATGGGCTGCTCGCGCTGGGACAGATCGATGTCGTCGCCGAATGCAGCATGCATGTCTGGGACTGGGCGCCTCTGGTGCCCATCGTCGAGGGCGCCGGCGGACGTGTCACGGACTGGGCGGGCCATCGGCTGAAACAGACCAGCGATGGCACCGTCCTGGCCGTCGGCAACCCGGCACTCCTGGCGCCGGCGGTCGCGCTCCTTAACGAAGTGTCAGTTGCCACCGCCTGAGCGGAAGCCCACCCTGCCGCCGATTATCGCCCCGAGGGTTGATCCGTGCGCGCCATAGCCAGTTTCCTGCTGCTTGCCACTCTGACCATGCCGGCGCAGGCCGCCGAGGTTACCCGATCCCACGGCCTGACGATCCTCGGCAAGCCCGCGCTGCCGGCGGATTTCACGCATTTTCCCTACGTGAACCCCGACGCGCCGAAGGGCGGCCAGGTCACGCTCGGGCGGGTCGGCACCTATGACAGTTTCAACCCGTTCATCCTGCGCGGCACGCCGGAAGCCTATTCGACCGCTCCCTGGGTCACTCTGCCCGGCGGGTCCGGGTCAGGCGCGTCGGTTGGACATGTGTGGGAAAGCCTGCTGACCGCGTCGGCCGACGAGGTTGCCACCGCCTATTGCCATCTGGCCGAAGCGGTCGATCTGCCGGCGGATCGGATGTGGGTCGGCTTCGATATCCGCCCGGAGGCTCGGTTTTCCGATGGTCAGCCGGTCACCGCGGACGACGTGGCCTGGACCTTCCGGACCTTGCTGGAAAAGGGCCGCCCCAGCTTCAAGATCCAGGTCGCCGACGTGGCCGAGGTGGTGGTGGAAGGGCCAAGGCGCGTCGTCTACCGGTTCAAGTCCAACGAAAATCGAGAGCTTCCGCTGCTGGTCGGCGCATTGCCGGTCCTGCCCAGGCATTTCTTTGAGAACCGGGATTTCGCGCGCCCCCTGACGGATGCGCCGGTCGGCTCTGGTCCCTACCGGATCACCGGATTTGAGTTGGGGCGGAGCGTCACCTACGAACGCAACCCGGATTGGTGGGCGCGGGATCGCCCGACCGGCAAGGGGACCAACAATTTCGATCGTGTCCGCTCCGAATACTACCGCGACTCGAGTGTGGCGATGGAGGCCTTCAAGGCGGGATCGATCGACCTGCGCAGCGAGAACGTGTCCAAGAACTGGGCGACGGCGTATGATTTCCCGGCGGTGAAGAGCGGGCTGGTGATCAAGCGGGTCTACCCGCACAAACTGCCGAACGGGTTCCAGGGCTACGCGATGAACACCCGCCGCCCTGTCTTCGCCGATCCGTTGGTGCGCCAGGCCATGACGGAGATGTTCGACTTCGAATGGACCAACAAGAACCTGTTCTATGGCGCCTACACGCGGCTCAACAGCTATTTCAGCAACAGCGAACTGGCGTCTTTCGGCATCCCGGATGGCGCGGAACTGGCGCTGCTGGAACCCTGGCGGGCGCAATTGCCACCCGCGATGTTTACGCAGGCGTATGGCCTGCCGGTGACGGATGGCTCCGGCAACAATCGCGACCAGTTGCGGCGCGCGATCGAGCTGCTGCGGCAGGCGGGCTGGCAGGTGAAGGACCGCAAGCTGGTGGATGCGAACGGGCAGCAGATGAGTTTTTCCATTCTGCTCAGCGACCCGTCCCTGGAGCGGCCGACCTTGCCTTACACGGAATCCCTCAAGAAACTGGGCATCGATGCGCGGGTGCGCACGGTGGACCCGGCGCAATATCAGCGGCTGACCGACCAGTTCGACCTGGACATGACGATGATGGTCTACCCGCAAGGCGACATCCCCGGGAACGAGTTGCGCGACTACTGGTCCTGCGCCGCGGCCAAGGCGGAGGGGAGTTCCAACGTGTCGGGCATCTGCTCCCCCATCGTGGACGCGCTGATCGGCAAGGTGGTGAACGCGCCGGACCGGGACAGCATGACGATCGCCGCGCGGGCATTGGACCGGGTGTTGCTGTGGCAGTTCGACGCGGTGCCGAACTGGGGCAGCCGACAGTTCAACATCGCCTATTGGGACCGGTTCCGCGCGCCCGACAAGCCGATCCGCGGCGGCTTCAACTTCGATATCTGGTGGGTGGACCAGGCGAAGGCGGCCGCCACCGACGCGGCGAAACGGCGTTGAGGGGCGGGACGGTCGGCTCGCCAGGGCCTTCACACACCGTGGCGGCGGAGAATCTTCTCCCCCTCCCCTTGTGGGAGGGGGTTGGGGGGAGGGGTCTCGCGCAAAAGTCGTGCGAAATAACCCCTCCCCCCGGCCCCCTCCCGCAAGGGGAGGGGGAAAATTTTCTCCCACCGGCACCTCATCCGGAGATGTGCGAACGCGGTAGAATGCGCTCCATCGCATGACCGCGTATCTGATCCGACGGCTGTTGCTGGTGATCCCCACGCTGTTCGGGATCATCGGCATCAATTTCGTCGTCATTCAGTTCGCGCCGGGCGGACCGGTGGAGCAGATGATCGCCGAGTTGCGCGGCAAAGGCGGCCTGTCCACGCGGTTGGGCGCCGCTTCGTCCGATTTCAGCTCGGCTGGCAGCGGTTATCGCGGTTCCAGCGGCCTTGATCCCGCGATCATCGCCGACATCAAGGCGATGTTCGGGTTCGACAAGCCGCCCTTGACCCGATTCACCGACATGATCACCGGCTATCTCCAGTTCGACTTCGGCCGCAGCTTTTTCCGCGACGAATCGGTGCTGACCCTGTTGCTGATGAAGATGCCGGTGTCGATCTCGCTGGGGCTTTGGTCGACCTTGCTGGTGTATTGCATCTCCATCCCGCTGGGCATTTCCAAGGCAGTGCGGGATGGCAGCCGGTTCGACATCGCGACCAGCGCGGCGGTGTTGATCGGCTATGCGATCCCCGCCTTCCTGTTTGCGATTCTGCTGGTGGTGCTGTTCGCGGGGGGCAGCTTCGTACAGGTATTCCCGCTCAGCGGCATGACCAGCCCGGGGTCGGCCGACTGGCCGTGGCCGGCACGGATCGCGGATTATCTGTGGCACATGGTGCTGCCGACGATCGCCATGGTGGTCGGCGGGTTTGCCAGCCTAACCATGCTGACCAAGAACTGCTTCATGGAGGAGATCGGCAAGCAATACACCGTCACCGCCCGGGCCAAGGGCGCCAGTGAGAACCTGGTGCTGTACGGCCACATGTTCCGCAACGCGATGCTGCTGATCGTGGCGGGGTTTCCGCAGGCTTTTGTGGGGATTCTGTTTACCTCGGCGTTGCTGGTGGAGATCATCTTTTCGCTGGATGGGATTGGGTTGCTGGGGTTCCAGGCGGCAATACAGCGCGACTATCCGGTGATGTTCGGCACACTCTATCTCTTCACGCTGATCGGACTGCTGCTGCAGATTGTCGGCGACATGCTCTACACGGTCGTCGATCCGCGCATCGATTTCGAGGGGCGGTCGTGATGGGGCTCGCCGCTGCCCCCCGCGCAACCGTCACCGCACCCTGGCCATGACCCTGTCACCCGTCACGCAACGCCGGCTGGCTATCTTCCGGGAGAACCGCCGCGGCCTGGTCTCCCTGCGGCTGTTCCTGGTGCTGTTCATCCTGTCGCTGTTCGCCGAGTTCATCGCCAACGACCGCCCGCTGCTGATCCGCTATGATGGCGGCTGGTATGCCCCGGTCCTGGTCGATTACAGCGAGGACGCGTTCGGCGCCGATCTGCTGCCCACCCAGGCCGACTACACCGACCCGATGCTGCGCGCCCGGATCGAGGCCAAGGGGTGGATGCTCTGGCCACCGCTGCCTTACAGCTACACGACGTCGGTGAAGGGTCTGGCCACGCCGTCCCCGTCGCCGCCGAGTTGGAAGAATCCGCTGGGGACGGACGATCAGGCGCGGGATGTACTGGCGCGGGTGATTTACGGGTTCCGTATGTCGGTGCTGTTCGGGTTCACCCTGACCGCGGTGACCACGGTGATCGGCATGGCGGCGGGCGCCATCCAGGGCTTCTATGGCGGGCTGACCGATCTGCTGTTCCAGCGTTTCATCGAGATATGGAACGGCATGCCGGAACTGTATCTGCTGATCATCCTGGGCAGCATCATCACGCCTGGTTTCTGGGTGCTGCTGATCTTCCTGCTGCTGTTCCGCTGGATGAACCTGACAGGCGTGGTCCGGGCCGAATTCCTGCGTGGGCGCAACCTGGAATATGTGCGCGCGGCCCAGGCGCTGGGCGTGTCCGACACTATGGTCATGTGGCGGCATATCTTGCCCAACGCGATGGTCGCGACTTTGACCTTCCTGCCGTTCATCCTGTCCGGCTCGGTCACCCTGCTGTCCACCTT
>CAMBXJ010000015.1 GCA_945871455.1 Asaia bogorensis | reverse complement strand
CCGCTGGTCCGCCGGTCATCCGCTGGCCCGCCTTGCGCCATCGCTTCTGGTGGCTTGTCGCGGCTGTCCGCACCCGTCGCGTCCAGGATTGTTCCGGGGAACATGCCGTCGATCGATGCGAGGGCATGGCGGATCGCGAAACGGACCGGACGGCCTGGGGTGTCAAGCCGAGCGGTTGAGTCGATCGTGATGGGCGATGCGGCGAGCAGGGTGGGGGAGGGACCGGGGATGCGCGCACCATCCAACCGCCCGTTCAGCCCGATCTGTCCTGCATTGCCGACGATGGTGGCGTGGATGGCGCGAACCGAGGCCTCGCCGGTCTGGAGTCCCACGATGTGCAAGGTCCCGCGCGCGTCCAGACGGGTCGGCGATCCCCGCAAGGTCGCGCCCAACCCGATCGAGTCCCAGGACAGGGATGGCGCCGGGCGCATGGCCGGTGCCGTGATCGAAACCGCCAGATCGCCCGTCATCCCCATTGTGTCGAGGGTGCCGTTGACGGCGCCGACCAATGGACCGGCGGAGGCGGACAGGGTGGTTTTCAGGCGATCCAGCGGTCCCTCGATCAGACCGTCGACCTTGACCGCACCGATATCCGGCAGACCGGCCAGGGTGCCGATCAGGCCGCTCGGCGCCTCCGCCACGGTCAGCTTCGCCCGCAGGCCATCCGGGTGCAGCGTGGCATCCAGCCGGTAGGTCCCGGGCGCTGCTTCCCGCGTGAGGTCCGAGAGGGTCAGTTCGGCGCTGCCCTGTCGCGGCGTCTCGATCAGGAGGCGGCCGTCGAGTTCCAGGCTGGTTGCATGGCCCAGGACGGACGCGCCCAGGTTCAGCCGAGGGACATGCAGGCGCGCGAGGGCCATGCGCAGGGGCGGGAAGGCGGGGCCGCCGCTGCCTGAGGCGGTCGAAGCCGGCAAGCGCGACAGATCGACCTGCTTGGCCTCCAGCAGCGCCACATCGACCCGACCGCTCAACAGCCGGGTCGGCGCCCATTGCAAGCTGGCATCCAGAATCCGCCCATACGGTCCGGCCGGGTCGGCGAGGTCGATGCGCGCGACGTGGAGGTTGTCTGGGAAGCGCCCGGACAGCCCCTCGATCCGGACGGTGCCGCCAGACAATTGCGCGACCGAATGTTCGATCAGGCGGCGGCCGGGATCGGTGTTGGCGGCGAGCAGCGCAATCGCGATCGCCAGGATCGGGACCGCGATCAGGACCGCCGCGCAGCCCGCGACCCAGACGAACAGCCGGCGCATCAGAAGGCCTGCCCGATGCCGATATACAACTCGAACGAGTCGCCGCCGGGCTGCTTGTTCAAGGGCACGGCGATGTCCAGACGGATCGGCCCGATGGAGGTGTAGTAGCGCGCGCCGACTCCGGCACCCGCCCTCCAGGTGCCGCTGAACGGCTTGCCGTCGGTGCTGACCTGACCGGCATCCACGAATCCGACCACGCCGTAGCTGTCCAGGAAGCGCTGGCGGAATTCGATCGTACCGGTCGAGACGGCATTGCCTCCGGTTGGGCGGTTGCTGGCGAACTGGGGGCCGACCGACTGATAGCGATAGCCGCGCACGGTGCCGCTGCCGCCGGCGTAGAAGCGCTGATCCGGCGGCAGGCCGAAGACCCCGGCACCGGAGACCTGCCCGACCAGGCCGCGCAGGGCGAGCACGCTGCGGCCTTCGGTGCCCAGGTCGAAATAGGTGGAGCCGGCGGCCTGCATGATCACGAAGGTTCCCGTGGGGCTGGACGATCCCCCGTTCGACAACGACAGCGTCGGTGTGACGGAGAATGACGCGCGTATCCCTTTGGTGGGGTCGAGCGGGTTGTCGGTCGAGTCGAATCGTGCGCTGATCGGCAATCCGACCAAATTGTAATTGTTGGTCACGCCCTCCTGCGTGATCTGCTCCTGCTCGCCGAATACGCCGGCGCTGACCGTCCAGCGTGGCGACAGTCGTCGGCTCAGGGCAATGCGTTCGGTCACGGCGGTCTGGTCATAGGCCTGGAGACTCTGTTTTACCGCGTTCAGGTTGATTTCCAGCGCCTGGTCGCGGGTGAGGAAATCCGGCTGCCGGTATTGCGCGCCCGCCGAATAGCCCGGTTTGGTCGTCGCGTTCCCCCCGTGTTGCACCGCGCCCGTGAAACCGAGCTGTTCGGCCCCGCCGAACAGATTGCGGTGGCGCCAGGACGCGGTCAGCCCGACGCCGAGATCGGTCGAATAGGACGCGCCGAGTTCCACGGCGTGCAAAGGACGTTCGGTCACGTCGATCCGCATCGGCAACGCGCCGTTCGCATCCAATTGATCGGCGGGCACCATGCGCACGACGGAGAACGTGCCCAACTCCATCAGATCGGTTCGCGCCGCATCGATCGCCGCCGGATTGAAGCGCTGGCCGGATTTCAGCAACAGCCGCTCCCGCACGAAGGATTCGCGCATGTCGCGCAGACCGTCGATGCGAATCGGGCCGAGATTGGCTTGCTTCCCCGTCTCGATCCGAAAGGCCAGGTCCAGCGTGTCGCGATCCGGGTAGGCGGTGGCCGGCAGCAAGGTCACCTGGGCCAGCGGATAGCCGGCGTTCCGCAGCGCCGCCAGCATGCGTTCCTGGCCGGCGATGACATCGGCGGCCAGGGCGGGCTGTCCGGCGGTTAGTCCCAAGGCGGCTCCCAGGGCCGCGGCCACGGATGCCGGCGCGGACCCCTCGATATCGACGCGACCGAACCGGAACCGAGGCCCGGGGTCTATGGCGGCAGCCACCTGGAGCGCGGCCGCGGCGGGCGCGCGGTCCACGAAGTCCGGCAGGCCTGGATCGTCGATCGGGCGTCCGGCGATCGTCATGCCGACGCGGCCCTTGTAGTAGCCAAAGGCCTGCAACGCGGCCTCGAATCGTGCCGCATCCTGGCGGGCGCGTTCCACCAGGGCGAAACCGCCAACCGGCGCCTTGTCCCGCAGAACCAGCAGGTTCGAACTGTCGCGCACCGCCGCGTCCAACGTCGCGTCACCGGATGGGGCCAGAATGACGTCATAGGGCTGCGGGTCCGCGGCGTTCAGCCCCAGTGGCAGAATCGCCGCCAGAAGCACGGCGGTCAGGCGAAAGGACGACCGGGGGGCGGCACGAGGGGCGGCACAGGGGGCGGCATTGGGGGCGGAACGGGACGGCGGTGTGCGCGGTGTGACCAAGGCTCGATCCATCGGGTGGTCCTACTATGGTCTGATCCGGCGCCCACGGACAGTCGCGTGAAGTTCGTGCAACCGTCATGGATGCGCCATTGTTTGGTCACAGGTCACACGGTATCGCTTGGGGCATGCGAGAATCCCGCCGTCATCAGAAATCACCCCGTGCGGGTCATCTGGCCCGCCGGCCCCAGTTCTTCCACCTCCCATCCCGATCGGAGGAGGCGCGGCAGGCCGAGCGGGATGAGCGGGATCGATTGAATTTGTCGCGGCGGCTGCGGGTCGCGCGCCGCGGGACGACGATTGTGCTTTGGACCTTGCCTTCGATGCTCGCCCAAGCGGTTTGCCTGTTGCTGCCGGGCCGTCCGAAGGTGGTCTTCGCGCGGATCTATTGGGCGGTGTTCACGCGGTTGCTGGGATTGCGGGTGCGCGTGATCGGCCAATTGGCTGCCCATGACGGTGGGCGTCCGGTTATCTATGTGTCCAACCATTCCTCCTGGGTCGATATCCCGGTGGTGGGTGGCGTGCTGGATGGCTGTTTCGTCGCGAAGGGCGATGTCGCGGGGTGGCCGGTGATTGGCACCATCGCTCGCCTGGGCCGCACGGTGTTTGTAAGCCGCCAGCGGGTGACCACCGGGCGGGAACGCGACGAGATGCGCCATGTGCTGGACAAGGGCGACCGGCTGATCCTGTTTCCGGAAGGCACCAGTTCCGACGGATCGCGGGTGCTGCCGTTCCGCTCCTCCTTCTTTTCCGTGGCCGAGGCCAAATCGACCGCTGATCTGTCGCGCCTGCCGCTGATCCAGCCGGTATCCGTGGTTTATGATCGGCTGGACGGGTTGCCGACCGGACGGGCCAGCCGGCCGGTGTTTGCCTGGTATGGCGACATGGATATCGCCTCGCATTTCGGGCGCCTCGGTCAGCATGTCGGGCTGCGCGCGACCGTCCTGTTGCATACCCCGCTGGATCCGATTCGGTTTCGCGATCGCAAGGCGCTCAGCCAGGCCGTCTGGCAGACTGTTGCCGATGGCGCGTCCACCCTGCGGCAGAACCGGCCGGCCAAGCCGCTGGAACCGGCGGAAGCCGTGGAGGCGGACGTGGCGGCCGGCGAGGCGGTTTTCGCGTGATCGCGGCGCGCCAACGTTGCCCTCTCGGCTTCCGGGTGGGCTTCCCGGCTCGATTGCCCGTGATGCGGACCTTGACACCACCCAAGCCCTGTCTGTCACACTGGCGTATGCCCCAGGGATTCGGCTCAATTCGTTGCCCTTGACCGTACCGATGCCATCGGTGCTTCTTTCCGCGCGTTCGGGCGGGCCTATCCGCCAGGACGACGCGGAGCATGATCGATGACCGGCATCCAGGCGAGCGAGACCCAGGGAAGCGCGACCCAGGGGAGCGAGATCCAGGGGAGCGAGATCCAGGGGGGCGAGATCCAGGGGGGCGATGCCCAGGGGAGCTCGACTCAGGCGGGCGGTTTCGGCCCGACCGATCGCAAGCGGCTGCACGTCATCACCTGGGGCTGTCAGATGAACGTGTATGACAGCGGCCGCATGGCCGATGTCCTGGCGCCGCTCGGTTACGCGCCGGTCGCCGCCCCGGATGGCGCCGACATGGTCATCCTCAACACCTGCCATATTCGCGACAAGGCGGCGGAAAAAGTGTTCTCCGAGCTCGGTCGTTTGCGCAAACTGAAGGATGCGCGCGCCGAACAGGGGCATCGGATGGTGCTGGCGGTAGCCGGCTGCGTGGCGCAAGCGGAAGGCGCCGAAATCCTCGCCCGAGCCCCCTATGTCGACATTGTGCTCGGCCCCCAGACCTATCACCGGTTGCCGGAGATGGTCGCGCGCGCCGCCCGCGCCGGCGGGGCCGTCATCGAGACCGATTTTCCGCCGGAGGACAAGTTCGACCACCTGCCCGACCTGGCGGCGCCGCGGGGCGTCACGGCGTTCCTGACCATCCAGGAAGGTTGCGATAAATTTTGCAGCTTCTGCGTTGTCCCCTACACGCGCGGCGCCGAACAGAGCCGCCCGGCCGCGGCGATCCTTGCCGAAGCTCGCCGGCTGGTGGCGCAGGGCACGCGAGAGATCACGCTCCTGGGCCAGAACGTGAATGCCTGGCATGGGGCGGCGCCGGACGGCCAAACCCAAAATGGCAAGACCCAAAATGGTAACACCCAAAATGGCAGTACATGGGGCCTGGGCCGGTTGCTGCGAGAATTGGCCGCTCTGCCGGACCTGCTGCGGCTGCGCTATGCGACATCGCATCCGCGCGACATGGATGACGACCTGATCGCCGCGCATCGGGACGTGCCGACGCTGATGCCGTTCCTGCATCTGCCGATCCAGTCGGGGTCCGACCGGATGCTGGCGGCGATGAACCGCAAGCACACCGCCGCGGATTACCTGGCATTGGTGGACCGGCTTCGCACTGCCCGCCCGGACCTGGCGCTGTCGTCGGATTTCATCGTCGGCCATCCCGGGGAGACCGAAGCCGATTTCGAGGCCACCATGGCGTTGGTGCGGACCATCGGGTTCGCCCAGGCCTACAGCTTCAAATACTCCCCCCGGCCTGGCACCCCCGCCGCCGGCGCGCCGTTTCAGGTCGCGGAGGCCGACAAGGATCGGCGTCTGCAAGCGTTGCAGGCGCTGCTGCGCGAACAGCAGGCCCGCTTCAACGCCGGCTGTGTCGGACTGGCGCTGCCGGTTCTGTTTACCGGACCCGGCCGCCATCCGGGCCAGATCGCCGGGCGTTCACCGTTTCTTCAACCGGTCCATGTATCGGCCGACGCGGCCCTGATCGGCCAGGAGCACGTGACCACGATCGCCGCCGCTCTGCCGAATTCCCTGGCGGGGGTGATTGGCGCCCCCCAAACTCAACCGATCCCAACCCAGCAGGCCCCAACCCAGCAGGCTCCAACCCAGCAGGCCCCAACCCAGCAGGCCCCAACCCAGCAGGCTCGAACTCAACAGGAGAGACCCAGCGCTTGACCCACATCTCCGCACCGAACGTCGGATCCTCCGCCGCGCCATCCAGTGGCAAGGCCGTCACACTCCAGTTCAGCGACAATTTGCTGCTGCCGTTGTTGCTTGGAGACCACGACCGACATCTGGTGCGAATCGAGCAGGCGTTGGGGGTCCGCGTGTCCTGCCGTGGCAATCGGGTGGCGGTGGTCGGGGAGGCGTCCCGCGTTCAAGCGGCCCAGACGATCCTGCAAGGCCTGTGGCGGAAGCTGGAACGGGGAGAGAGCGTGGGGCGCCCGGAAGTCGAAGCGGCGATCAAGCTGGGGGAGGCCGAAACCGACCCACGCCTGCCGCTGTCGGACGTCCCGGCGATTCGCACCCGGCGCGGCGCCGTGGCGGCGCGCAGTCCCGGCCAGGCCGTCTATATGGACGCTCTGGCCAAGCATGACATGGTATTTGGCGTCGGCCCCGCCGGCACCGGCAAGACCTATCTGGCCGTGGCACAGGCCGTGGCCATGTTGCAGGCCGGCAAGGTCGATCGGATCGTGCTGTCGCGCCCGGCGGTGGAAGCGGGGGAGCGTTTGGGCTTCCTGCCCGGAGACATGAAGGAGAAGGTCGACCCCTATCTGCGCCCGCTCTACGACGCGCTGCACGACATGATGCCGGCCGACCAGGTGATCCGTCGCCTGACGAACGGAGAGATCGAGGTTGCTCCACTGGCCTTCATGCGCGGCCGCACCCTGGCGCACAGCTACGCCATTTTGGACGAGGCGCAGAACACCACCGCCGTGCAGATGAAGATGTTTCTTACCCGGATGGGGGAGGGGACGCGGATGGTGATCACCGGCGACCTGACCCAGGTCGATCTGCCGACCGGCGTCCGATCCGGCCTGCGGGATGCGCTGGATACGGTCGAAGGCGTGCAGGGAATCGGGGTTGTGCGCTTCGACAACCGCGACGTGGTGCGCCACCCCCTGGTCGCGCGCATCGTGGAGGCGTATGATCAGCGCGCCGCGGCTGAAGGCGATAAGCGCCGTGAATCGCGTCGCGCGCATGAGCAGGACAATGGACCCGGCGAGTAGATGCCCCGCACTGGCGGGGATCCTGGACGAACTTACGATTATCATCGCTGATCCGGCCTGGCGCCGGCACGTCCCGAACGCGGCGTCCATCGCCCGACGGGCGGCGCGTGCCGCTGGCGCGCGGGCCGCGGTGGTGCTGACCACGGACCGGATGGTGCAGCGGTTGAATGCGCTCCATCGCGGTCGGAACAAACCAACCAACGTGCTGACATACGAGCAGCCGGCCCCGGAGGTGATCCTGGCGCTGGGTGTCGTGCGCCGGGAAGCCGCGGCGCAGGCCAAGCGGGTGGCGCATCATCTGGCGCATCTGATCGTGCATGGGGCACTGCATCTGCGCGGGCTCGACCATGCCCATCCCGGCGAGGCGCGTCGGATGGAAATGGCGGAATCCCGCATCCTGCACCGCATCGGCGTGCCCAATCCCTGGAAACGGTCATGACCGGTTTCCGTCCCAACCTCCGCGATCGTCTGCGTCAACTGCTCGGTCACCGGCGGCCGGAGCAGACTCTTCGCGAATCGATTGCCGATCTGATGCAGGAGGCGGCGCACGCCCCGCATGCGCCCGACCAGCACACCGAGCTGGACCGCCACGAACGCGCGCTGATCGCCAATATCCTGCGGCTGCGCGAAACCACCGCCGACGACGTGATGGTCCCCCGCGCCGACATCGTCGCCATGCGGGCCGATGTCACCTTGGCCGAGGCGATCGAACAGATCCGCAACGACGGCCACTCCCGCTTGCCGATCTACCGGGAGCAGTTGGACGAAGTGATCGGCATGATCCACATCAAGGACGTGTTCGCCTATGTCGGGCGAACCGAGCCGTTCTCGATGGAGAAAATCCTGCGCAAGCCGCTGATGGTGGCGCCGCAGATGCCTGTCCTGGACCTGCTGCTGCAGATGCGCCAGCAGCGCGTCCACATGGCGCTGGTGGTCGATGAATATGGCGGCATCGACGGGCTGGTCACCATCGAGGACCTGGTCGAAACCATCACCGGTGACATCGCCGACGAACATGACGATGTGGAGGCGCCCATGGTCACCGAGCGTCCGGATGGAGCCTTGGACCTGAACGCGCGACTGTCAGTGGAAGCCTTCGAAAAGCACGTCGGTTCGGTCCTGACCGATGATGAGCGCGATGCCGACATCGATACGATCGGCGGGCTGGTGTTCACCCTGGCGGGACGCGTCCCGGCCAAGGGGGAGGTGATCAGCCACTCCTCCGGCTTTGAATTCCGTATCCTGGATGCCGACCCAAGGCGAATCCGCCGGCTGCGGGCCCGTCGCACCGAGCCCGTATCGGCGGAGCAGGCCTCGGCGGCATAACGGCGCGTTTGATGTGGCAGGGGGAGGTCCGGCGCCAAATCCGGCTTCGCCCGCCGGGTCTCATACCAACCGGCCGAATGATTCACTCTCTGGTCCGCGCAACCCCGTCATGCCGGCCCCACGGGTCAAGCCCGAGGACAGGCTCCGGGCCGGCATCCACGACTTCCCCAAGCTGCAACCACAAAAGTCGTGGATGGCGGCCGGCCCTGCGGCCGCCATGACGGAGTTACTGTCCGGTGGGTTATTGTTTCGGCCGGTTGGTCTCAGTCCGCGAAGAACACCAATGTGCGCAGTTCGATACTCTCGCGCGGCAGCACATCCGCCCCCGCGGTCGGGTCCTGAAAGGACGTATGCGGCATGAACCGGGCGCGTCCGTCGCGCGCCGAATCGAAGCACTTCAACAACAGAATCTCGTCCGTCCGCATCTCCGGCGCATAGAACCAGCGATGCGCGGGATTGTGGGTCAGCGCAAAGATCTCGCCGGTCCGATCCTCATAGATCAAATCATGCGTGACCAGATCCCCGTCCGACAATGTCGCGGCGTCGCACAGGGCCAGCGGCGCATCCCGCAGCGGACCACGGATCGGGCGCCATAGATTGACGATGGCGAAGCGGTGACCGAGCAGGTCTTCCGCCTCGTCACCCATGATGTCGCGCACGCGCTGCGGGCCGGAAACCTCGGTATAGTCGCCATGGATGCGGGTGACGGGCAGGCGTGACGCGCTTGGAGCCCGATCCTGAGGTGCCCGATCCGCTTCGTCCCAGGTTCGGCGGCGAATCGTGTGGTCGAACACCACAACGCGCGCGGCGCCGGTTGCCGCCTGAATCGCCTGTTCCGCCTCCCGGTAATAAACCCGGCGCAATTCCTCCTCATCATAGAAATCCCGCACCGCGCTCGGCGACGTCAGCAGCGCAAAACCCTCCCGATCCAGCGAGATCGTGTCCGCGACCGGGCGCATGTCGTGCATGGGAAGACGGTGGCCTTCCAGGACCATGTTGGTGCGCGGCACGCCAACCGGGGGATTGTAGGAATAGCTGTGCGGCTTCTCGGCCATCTTCACGAGATAGAAGACCTCACCCTCGACCTTGGGAAGCTGCTCGATCGTGTTGCCGTCCAGGGGCATCGTCGGTGTCCTTTTCCTCGGTGGGGTATTTGCCTCGACGGGGGCGTGGCTGCGTCGCGGATGGGTGGCCGCTGTGCCAGTCGCGAAAAATAAGGGGGTGGTGCGCGATAATGCAATGCCACCGCCGACATGCCTCCGACGACATGCCACCACCCACATGCCACCACCCACATGCCCGCCTGACCCACGACGCCATTGGCATGGGGTTTTGCCGCCTGTTGTCCCACGCGCCACGCGACTCCGGGGTGAACGTCGAAGCGGCAAATCCGGCCAGAAACGGCCAGAACATGCCTGCCATCCAACTGCTGCGCTTGGGCCACCATTGCCAATCTTGCTCGCCCATGCTTCTACGCGCCCCTTGGAGGATGCAAACCCTATGTCTGAGTACGTCGCCGGCCGGCATTTCCTACAAACCCCCGGGCCCACCAATCTGCCCGACCGGGTCCTGCGCGCCATGGACCGCAACGCCATCAACCACCGAGGTCCGGAGTTCGGCGCGCTCGGCCTGGAGGTCATTGGGAAACTGCGCCAGATCTTCCAAACCCAGGGGATCGTTGGCATTTTCCCGTCCTCGGGCACCGGGGCCTGGGAAGCGGCGCTGGTGAACACGTTGGCGCCGGGCGATCGCATCCTGATCAGCCGCACTGGCCAGTTCGCTCACCTGTGGGAACAGATGGCCGGCAAGCTCGGCCTCCACATCCAGGCGCTGGAGACCGATTGGCGCCATGGCGCCGATCCCGCCGCCATCGGTGCCGCGCTGCGTGACGACCGGGAACACCGGATCAAGGCCGTTTGCGTCGTGCACAGTGAGACCTCGACAAGCTGCATGACCGATGTCGAGAGCGTGCGTAAGATCATGACCGCCGCGGGGCACCCGGCGCTGCTGATGGTCGATGCGATTTCCTCGCTGGCCTGCACGGATTATTGCCATGATGCGTGGGGCGTGGACGTGACCATCGCCGGGTCCCAGAAGGGCCTGATGGTGCCGCCCGGCCTGTCCTTCACCGCGATCAGCGACAAGGCGCTGGCGGCGGCCAAGGCGAACACCACGCCGCGCAGCTACTGGGATTGGGCGCCGCTGGTTACCGCCAACAAGACCGGCTTCTTCCCCTATACGCCCGCCATCAACCTGATGTTCGCGCTGAACGAGGCCCTGGCGATGCTGCTGGAAGAGGGCCTGCCCAACGTCTTCGCCCGCCACGACCGCTATGCCGAGGCCACCCGACGCGCGGCGCGGACCTGGGGCCTGGAATTGCAATGCGAGGACCCGCGGGCCTATGCCCCCGGCGTCACCGCGATCCGCGTGCCCGAGGGTCACAGCGCCGACAAGCTGCGCAATGTGATCCTGCAAAAATTCAACATGAGCCTGGGTAACGGCCTCGGCCGCATCGACGACAAGGTGTTCCGCATCGGCCACATGGGCGATCTGGGCGTGCTGCAACTGACCGGCACCCTGTCCGGGGTGGAAATGGGCCTGCGAGTCGCCGGCATCCCGCACAAAGCCGGGGGCGTGCAGGCGGCCATCGACTACCTGTCCGGCAACGCCTGATGCGTCCGCCGCTGCGGGTCGGCGTCGTCCACGATTTCCGCAACACCGCGGCGACCGGGATGACCAACACTGCGATGTATGCGGCGCTGATGGACCAGGTGGTCTGGCTGGACGGGATCGGGCTGGATCTGGTGTGGTTCACCGAGCACCATTTCCTGGACGACGGCTACCTGCCATCGTGGATTCCCGTGGCCTCCGCCATGGCGGCGCGCACCAAACATGCGCGCTTTTCCTGCGACGTGTGCCTGCTGCCGTTCAACCACCCGATCCGCCTGGCCGAAGACCTGGCCGTGCTGGACACACTGTCCAACGGCCGGGTCGAGCTGGGTGTCGGCATGGGCTACGCGCCGCATGAGTTCAAAGGCTTCGGCCTGCCGGTGTCGCGCCGTGTGTCGCTGACCGACGAGGGGATCGCGGTCCTGAAACTGGCCTTCACCGGCGAGAAATTCAGCTTCCGCGGCAAGCGCTACGACTTCCAGGACGTAACGATCCGCCCCGGCTACGTGCAGGCCGGCGGGCCGCCTTTGTGGGTCGCGGCGATGTCGGAGGCGGGGGCACAGCGCTGCGCCCGATCCGATGCCAATCTGCTGCCGCAAGGCCCACGCTCCACCGTGCTGGACCCCTGGCGGGCTGAACTGACCGCGACGGGGCGCGACCCGGATAAATACCGGGTGGGGATCATCCGGTCCTGCCTGGTGACCGACGATCCCGATCGCGACTGGCCGGCGGTGCGCCAGGCCGAACGCTATCGCATGAGCACCTATGCTCGATTCCAGCAGGATCTGGGCAGTGGGGCCGGGGCGGGCGGCGTGCGTGGCAATACCGAAGAGGCGCGGATTCCGCAGGCCTGGGTGGTTGGCAATGTCGAGCATTGCGTCGCGGAACTGGCGACCTTCGTGAAGGAATACGGCATCACCGATCTGGTAACCTGGGCGGTACCGCCCGGCCTGACGCCGGACCAGATGAACCCCAGCCTCGAACGCTATTTCCGCGATGTGGTGCCGCGGTTGAAGGCGGCCGTCCGGTAGCGTGGGGGCGGTCTGATCCGCCCACGACCTCTCAGCGGCTAGGGTGGATATGGCCGCGGGTTGCGGAGCCGGTGCGAACCGAAGTTGTGTGGTCGAGTAACAGCCTCACCGTCATTGCCGAGCTTGACCCGGCAACCCACCCCCGCCGTTGAAGCGCGGGTTGCCGGGTGAAGCTCGGCAATGACGGTGAGGCGTGTCTGTCGGCCCATGGTTAGCGTCGTCGACGTTGATCCAAACAATGTAGAACCGCACCCTTGCGGAGCCGCGCGCTTCCCCCGTGGATGGCGTCTTGGTAGGTTGCCGGCGCATTCCGGGAGGAGACCCAACCATGCGGCAAATCAAAATCGGCGACATCACCATCGACGCGGTGATCGAACGGGAGGGGCCATGGCGGCGCCCGCAGGATTTCTTTCCGGCCTACAACGAAGCAACCTGGAACCATCACCTGCCTTCGATGGAGCCCGAAGTCTTCGACGTCGCGCGCGGCATGATGGTCATCACCTATCAGACCTTCGTCGTGCGCACGCCGCACCACACCATCCTGGTCGATACCTGCACCGGAGAGGACAAGGGCCATCCGGCGCCGTTCGACTTCCCCGGCAAGGAGCGCTGGCGGAAGGAGCTGTTCGCCCTCGGCGTCAGCTACGACAAGGTCGATTACGTATTCTGCACGCATCTGCACATCGACCACACCGGCTGGAACACCACCTTGCGCGACGGGCGCTGGGTGCCGACCTTCCCGAACGCAAAATATGTGTTCCACAAGCGCGAATATGCGGCCTGGGAAGCCGAACATAAGAAGGGCGCCAACCCGCCCGGCACGGTGTTCCGCGACAACTGCCTGCCGATCGTGGAAGCCGGCCAGGCCTTGCTGGTGGACGATGACTACGCGCTGGACGACACGATTACCCTGACGCCGACTCCGGGCCACTCGCCGTGCCATTGCTGCGTCAACATTTTTTCTCGTGGGCAGCGGGCGGTGGTGACCGGCGACATGATGCACCACGCGATTCAGTGCCGAGAGGTCGATTGGTGCCCGGGTGTGGACTGGGATCCTAAACAGGCCGCCGAGTCGCGCCGGACGTTTCTGTCGTCGGTGGCGGATACCAACACCTTGCTGATGCCGATCCATTTCCCGTCGCCGACGGTGGGGTTGGTGACGGCGGATGGCGATCGGTTCAACTACAAGTTCAAGCGGGACTAACGGATAAGGGCGGCTGGAGCATCCTCCAGCCGCCCGTTTCGGCGCCTTGGGTGGACAGGCGGCCCCTTCAGGAGCCGCCAGTTGGGTCAGTCCAGCAGACCGGCGGCGCGCGGCAGCCACAGCACGATCTGCGGGAACGCGATGCACAGCAGCAGCCCGACCACCTGAAGCGCCACGAACGGATACATGCCGCGATAGATGTCCGACATGGTGATGCCGGGCGGCGCGGTGCCTTTCATGTAAAATAACGTCGCTCCGAACGGTGGAGTCATGAACGCGGTTTGCAGGTTTACCGCGACCAAGGTTCCGAACCAGACCATCAGGCCGGTATTGTCACCCAAATGGTCGCTGAAGTCGTATTTCATCAGGATCGGCGCGAAAATCGGCAGGACGATCAGGCAGATCTCGATCCACTCGAACGGGAAGCCCAGCAGGAAGATCAGGATCATCAGGAAGGTCAGCATCTCCCACTTCGTGTCGATACCGAAGTAGTAAAGCGTCGAGATCATCAGATCGTCGCCGCCCAAGGTCCTGAAAACATACGAAAACCCAGTTGCCCCCAAAAAAATCAGGAACACCATCCCATTTGCTCGGCAGGCCGAGCGAAGGGCGTCGTTGACCATCCGGAGGTTCAGTTGCTTGTTGAGCCAGGCGATGATGAAAGCGCCGAGCACGCCTACTCCGGCGCTTTCCGTGGCCGTGGCCCAGCCCGCAAAGATCGATCCCATGACAACGACCATCAGGAAGGTCATTGGGAACAGCCCACGCCACATGGTGTTCCAGAATTCGGCATTTGTCTGCGGGCCGTGATCGTCCGGCAGTTTCGGGGTCTTGTGCGGCTGAAAGATCGCCACCGCGACAATGTAGATCAGGTAAAGACCGGACAGCAGCAGGCCCGGCATGGTGGCGGACAGGAACAGCGCGCCGGCATTGGCGTTCAGCATTTCTGCCATCACCACCAGCATGATGGCGGGCGGGATCAGGATGCCCAGCGTGCCGGCCGAGGCGATCGTGCCGATCGCGAGTCGCTTATCGTAGCCGGATGCCAGCATCTGCGGCAAGGCGATCAATGACAGCAGAACGACGGCGGCACCAACCACACCGATGGGTGCGGCCAGAATCGTGCCCATCACCATGACCGAAACCGCGAGGCCGCCGGGCGTGCGACGCAGCAGGATTTCGGTCGCGCGCAGCATGGACGCGGCGGAACCCGACCGCTCCAGGATCGATCCCATCAGGATGAACATCGGCACCGAGACCAGCACCTGGTCGAGTGCGACGCCTCCCCACATGCGGAGAAGGATGTTGGACATGCCGACGATGGGAAACACGTCCAGCATCCAGCCGAGCAGGCCGAATGTCAGCCCCATGCCGCCCATGACGAAGGCAACGGGGAAGCCGCAGAAAATCATGAAGAACATCGCCACGAACATGATCAGGGCGAGGTAGTCGGTAATCCAGTCGATCATGGTCGTGTCCTAGGCTTCGAGTTCGACGTGGCCGAGATCGAGGCCGGTTGTTTTCTGTTCCAGACCGCCGAACAGATAGGCGATCAGCCGAGCCATGACACTAATGATCCCAAGGACCACGAGCCATAGGCCAAAATAGAAGACACCCTTCACGACCCAGCGATTGCCCCAACCCAGGGCATTTTCCGAAGCTTCGTCTTGGAAATAGGAGGTCCAGAAGAAATCCCAGCCGAAATAAACCAGGATGCCCATATAGGGCAGCGCAAACACCAGGCAGCCGACCAACTCGATCCAGGCGCGGACACGATACCCCAGGGTTTCCGTGTAGGAGTCGACGCGCGGATGGGCGTTGATCGCGTAATTGTATCCCATCCACAGAGAAAACACGGCAGTGTGCAGATAGTATTCCAATTCCTGAAATTTCGTCAGCGGAATGGGAATACCAAGCTTGCGGCAGAAGATATCGGTGCAGGTGATGCACATCAACACGATCAGCAGCCAGCCCGCCGCGAAGGCGAGCTTTTCGAGTATGGTCTTAATGACGTTCGCGCAAGCGATCATCGCCAGCATTGCTTTTTCTCCCCGGACCAGATGCCTGGTTGTCTCGTTCTGTCGCGTGATCAGGCTGTTATCGCCGCGATCCTTCACGGTGAAGAGCGACGGCCTGGTTGGATTAAATCCACCGTGACAGCAGCCGCGGCTGTTGCGGTGGAACTGGCCGGTCGGGGCGCCCGGCCCGGCTTATGTGGGGACGGTTCGGCACGACGTCGATGCGAAAAAGGGCGGCGACCTCGCGGTCTCCGCCCGGTTTCCGGTTATATTACTTCAAGTAGCCATAGTCGGCCCAGATCTTATAGTTCTTGCGGAACTCGGAATAGGACGCCCAGATCTTTTTGAAGTTCTCGCTCTTGGCGGATTCTTCCTGCACGACCTCCAACCACTTGGCTTCCAGGACGGCCATGATCTCCGGCGACCAGTTCTTGAACTGTACGCCCTTCGCCTGAAGCTCCTTCATGGCGCCGAATTGCAGGGCCTCGGCTTCCGCGAATTCCTGCAGCATCTGTGCCTTGCAAGCCTGCTCGACGACGATCTTCTGGTGCTCCGAAAACTCCGCCCACTTTTTCTGGGAGATGTAGAGCTGACCGACCGAGGTCTGCTGGTGCCATCCTGGGAAGTAGTAGAATTTCGCGACCTGATAGAAACCCAGGGTCAGGTCCATGGTCGGCATGGAAAATTCGGTCGCATCGATCGTGCCGAGTTGCAGGGCCTGAAAGATTTCGCCGGCCTGGAGGAGCTGGGTATTGACACCGAGCTTCTGCATGACGTTGGCACCGAGGCCAAAGAAGCGCATTTTAAGGCCCTTCAGGTCGTCCAGGCTTTTGATTTCCTTGCGGAACCAGCCGGACCCTTCGGGCGGTTGCAAGCCGCAATTCAGCGCCACGATGTTGTACTTGGCGTGCATCTCCTTCATGAGCTGGTTGCCGCCGCCGTATTCGAACCAGGCCATATACTCACCGGCGCCGGGCCCGAACGGAACGGTGGTGAACATGGCGAAGGCGATATCCTTGCCGGTGAAATAGCCCGCGGCGGTGTAGGCCATGTCGAGCGAGCCGTTGGAGATCGCGTCGAAATACTGGCTGCCGGGCACCAGGGCGCCGGGTTCGAAGAACTTGATGTCGATCGAGCCGTTGGACAGCTTCTTGATCAGATCGACGGTGCGGGCCTGTGCCGGGCCAAGGATGCCCATGGAGCTGGGAAAGGCGCCCGCCATATTGGCGCGGACCTTCTTGTCCTGGGCCATGGCGGAACCGCCGGACAGCGCGATCGCTGCCGCCACTGTTGCGCCAGTTGCCAGTCGTGCGAGCCGCTTTCGAATGGAACGCATATGATCCCCCCTGTCGGGTAGGCCCGGATTGATCGGGATTGATCTCCGCAGCCGCTGTTTTCAAACCGGCCCAGGATACCGATCCCACGCATGACATCAAGGCAAGGTTTTCTCCACAATCGGAACCGTCCTGCTCGTCGGCGTCGGAATTCTGGGAAACGACCTTCCCCCTCGCCATCCGACCGGAATCGGCCTATCTAGCCGCGCATGATGCAGCGCCGAACCGCCAGCCGGGTGTCCCGGACCAACCCACCGAGTCCCACTTGAGCGACACCCCGACCGATCCGCCCATTGATCCGCCGTTCGAGCCGCCTGTCGGACCGCATGGAGACATGCAGCCGGTGGTGCTCGAAGAGGAGATGCGACGCTCCTACCTCGATTATGCCATGAGCGTGATCGTGTCCCGCGCGCTGCCGGACGCCCGCGACGGGCTGAAGCCGGTGCACCGGCGCATCCTGTTCGGCATGCACGAGGCCGGTTACACGCCGGATCGCCCCTATCGCAAATCCGCCCGCGTCGTCGGTGACGTCATGGGTAAATACCATCCGCATGGCGACAGCTCCATCTACGATGCCATGGTGCGGATGGCGCAGTCCTTCTCCATGCGCCTGCGGCTGGTCGACGGGCAGGGAAATTTCGGGTCGGTGGACGGCGATAATCCCGCGGCGATGCGGTACACGGAAGTGCGGCTGGCGAAGGCGGCGATGCTGCTGCTGGAAGACATCGACAAGGACACGGTCGATTTCCAGGCCAACTATGACGAAAGCGAGAGGGAACCCAAGGTCCTTCCCGCTCGGTTCCCGAACCTGCTGATCAACGGCGGCAACGGCATCGCCGTGGGCATGGCGACCAACATCCCGCCGCATAATCCCGGGGAGATCATCGACGCCACGCTCGCCCTGATCGCGGATCCCGACACCTCGCTGGAAGACCTGATGAAGATCGTGCCGGGGCCGGATTTCCCGACCGGCGGCATCATCATCGGCCGCTCCGGCATCAGGGGGGCGTTCGAGACCGGGCGCGATTCCATCACCATCCGCGCGCGGGCGGAGTTCGAGGAGATCCGCAAGGACCGCCAGGCGATCATCATCACCGAGATCCCGTATCAGGTGAACAAGAAGACCCTGCTGGAGCGGATCGCCGACCTGGTACGCGCGAAGCAGGTGGAGGGAATCGGCGAGATGCGAGACGAGAGCGATCGCTCCGGCATGCGCATCGTCATCGAAATCCGCCGTGACGCGACGGCGGAGGTGGTGCTGAACCAACTCTATCGCCACACCCAGTTGCAGACCACGTTCGGCGTCAACATGCTGGCTCTGGATAACGGCCAGCCGCGCCAGATGGGGCTGAAGGACGCCCTGCAATGCTTCATCCGCTTCCGCGAGGAGGTGATCCTCCGGCGTGCGCGGTTCGAACTGAACAAGGCGCGGGACCGGGCGCATAACTTGGTCGGGCTCGCGATCGCGGTCGCCAACATCGATGAGGTCATCCGCCTGATCCGTGCCAGCCCGGACGCCGCCACCGCGCGCGCCGCGCTGATGGACCGTGACTGGCCGGCCGAGGATATCGGCGCGCTGCTGGCCCTGATCGATGAGCCGGGCAACGTGATCGCCGCCGATGGCACCGTCCGTCTGACGGAAGAGCAGGCGCGCGGCATCCTGGAATTGCGCCTCGCTCGCCTGACCGGGCTGGAACGGGAGAAGATCCAGGCCGAACTGACCGAGGTTTCAGAGAAGATCCGCGAACTGCTGGAAATCCTGAGTTCACGCATCCGCCGCATGGAAGTGATGCGCGACGAACTGCTGGAAGCGCGCAAGGAAGTCGCCTCCCCGCGCATGACCGAGATCGCCGATTATGCATCGGACCAGGACGACGAAAGCCTGATCGAGCCCGGCCAGATGGTCGTCACCATTACCCGCGACGGCTTTATCAAGCGCACCAGCCTGGAGACGTTCCGCGCGCAGAATCGCGGCGGGCGCGGGCGGTCGGGGGCGTCCATCCGCGGCGACGACATCGTGACGCGCAGTTTCAACGCCCATACCCATCAATGGGTGCTGTTCTTCTCCTCCGGCGGCAAAGCATTCCGGGAGAAGGTGTGGCGCCTGCCGGAAGGCGGACCACAGGGCAAGGGGCGCGCTCTGGTCAATCTGCTGCCCGATCTCGGCTCGGACACCATCACGACGGTGCTGCCGTTGCCGCAGGATGAGACGTTGTGGGAAAGCCTGCACCTGGTCTTCGCCACCGCGTCGGGCAATGTCCGGCGCAACCGGCTGTCGGATTTCCGCAATGTCCGCTCCTCCGGCCTGATCGCGATGAAACTCGATGAGGGCGATAGCCTGATCGGTGTCGCGACGTGCCGGGAGGGGGATGACGTGCTGCTGGCCACGCGCACTGGCCGGTGCATCCGCTTCCAGCTTTCGGACGACACGGTGCGCGTGTTCGCCGGGCGGGACAGTTCCGGCGTGCGCGGCATCAAGCTGTTGAGCACGAAGGACAAGGTCATCAGCCTGTCGGTGTTGCGTCACATGGACGCGACAATCGATGAGCGTGCCGCCTACCTGAAGATCGCCAACGCCAAGCGGCGCGGCGACGAGGCCGATGCGGAGGCGCCGGCGGTCGAGGGCGAGGAAGTCGTAGCCGATGTAACCCTGTCGGCGGAGCGCATCGCGGAAATGGAAGCCGCCGAGGAAATGCTGCTGGCCGTCACCGACACGGGATTCGGCAAACGCACCTCGGCCTACGAATACCGTGTCAGCGGGCGGGGCGGGCAGGGGATTGCCAACATCACGCTCGCACCGCGTAATGGCAAAGCGGTTGCCGCCACCTTCCCGGTGCGGCAAGGCGATGACGTGATGCTGGTCACCGATGCCGGACGCCTGATTCGGGTCCCGGCCGACCAGGTGCGGATCACCGGCCGCCAGGCCATGGGCGTGACCCTGTTCCGGGTGAACGCCGGGGAGCACGTCACCAGCGTGTTCCCGATCCTGGAGGACGAGACGGACGATAACGGCACGCCCGGTGAAGGCGCGCCCACCGAGGAAGGAAGCGATGGCTGAAACCGCGCCGGCAACCGGCCTATTCAGACGCGTCGGGCTGTATCCCGGCACATTCGACCCGATCACCAACGGCCACATCGATGTTATCGGCAGAGCCGCGCGTCTGTTGGACAAACTGGTCGTGGGCGTGGCGATCAATCTGGGAAAGGGGCCGCTGTTCTCGTTGGAGGAACGCGTCGAACTGGTCCAGGCGGAAACCCGGTCCATCGCCGAACGCAACGGGACCGTGATCGAGGTCGTTCCCTTCGACACCCTCCTCATCGATTTCGCCCGTTCGGTCGGCGCCAGCATGATCGTGCGCGGCCTGCGCGCGGTGTCGGATTTCGATTACGAGTTCCAGATGGCGGGCATGAACTACCGCATGGCGCCGGATATCGAGACCGTGTTTCTGATGGCCAGCGAACGCCACCAGTTTATCGCGTCCAGGCTGGTGAAGGAGGTTGCGCGCCTCGGCGGCGACATCACAACCTTCGTGCCAGCCATGACGCATGAGCGGGTGCTGAAACGTATTCGGGGCTGAACCGCATCCCCAACCCTGTTATCCCGGACCACCCCTGTCCCTCGCCGGAGGCGTCGATGCATCGCCGTAGTCTGATCGCAACATCCGTCCTGACTCTGGCCGCTGGGGTCGGATTGGCGGGTGGGTCCACCCTCGCCCAAACCGCCCCGCTCGACCCGGAGCAGACGATCCTGCTGGACCTGAAACAGGGCCAGGTGACGATCCAATTGCTGCCGAACGTGGCGCCCAAGCACGTGGAGCGGATCAAGACCCTGGCGCGCCAGGGCTTCTATGACGGCACGCCGTTCCATCGGGTGATCGAGGGCTTCATGGCGCAGGGTGGCGACCCCACCGGCACCGGGGGCGGCGGAAGCCCGTTGCCCAACCTTCAGGCCGAATTCAGCCAGCGCCAGTTCCTGCGTGGCGTATGCGGCATGGCGCGGTCATCGGACCCGAACAGCGCCAACAGCCAGTTCTTCATCATGTATGCGCCGACGCCGAGCCTGAACGGGCAATACACGGTGTGGGGGCAGGTGGTGAAAGGGATGGAGCTGGTGGACCAGATAAAGCGCGGCACCGGCGCGAACGGCGCCGTGTCCGGCGCTCCCGACCGCATCGTGCGGATGCGCGTTGCCGCCGACGTGAAGTAGATCGGGGCCTGGCCCGACCGAGACACAAGCAACCCGGCTCTTGGCCCCTATCCCGTGGGCCCGCAGAAGGAAAATTCCATGAGTGCGTCCAATCCGCTTGAGAACACCCTGTACCTCGATATCCCGCATGGTCGGGTGGTGATCGAACTGCGTCCCGATCTGGCGCCGATGCATGTGGCACAGATCAAGACCCTGGTTCGCAAAGGATTCTACGATGGGACGCCGTTCCATCGCGTGATCGAAGGCTTCATGGCGCAGGGCGGCGATCCGACCGGCACAGGGACCGGTGGCAGCGATCTGGACGATATCCGTGCCGAGTTCACGCGGGAGGCGAAGTTCCTGCGTGGCACGTGCGGCATGGCGCGCAGCCAGAGCCCGAACAGCGCCAACAGCCAGTTCTTCATCATGTTCGCGCCGTCGTCGCATCTGGACGGGCAATACACGATCTGGGGCCAGGTGACCGAGGGCATGGAACTCGTGGATCAGATCAAGCGCGGCAGCGGCGGTGGCGGCACGGTGTCGAACCCGGACCGGATCGTGAAGGTCCAGGTTGCGGCTGACGCGGG
>CAMBXJ010000014.1 GCA_945871455.1 Asaia bogorensis | reverse complement strand
CACTGCCATTTATCACTGGCGTCCGCTTCGGACATAGGATGTTGAAGGCCGTGGACCAGCGGCCGTGTCACGGACTGGTTTGGAAGCCGAGCATGGGAGCAGTGAGATGAGTGAGGCGACACGGGAAGACAATGCGACATCTTATGGTTCGCGACCGCGCCAAAATCTCGTTCCGACATCCGACACGCCCGCTGTGACGAACCCTAGGACAACGAATCCGCGACGGGCTTTCATCGACAGCCGGCGTCGGAAGCGCCTGTTCGATTGCGCGGTCACCCTGTTGGCGGCTCCGTTTTGGATGCCGGTTCTGGCCATATCAGCGCTCCTGATTCTGCTGTTGGAGGGACGCCCGGTCTTCTACGTCTCGCGCCGCCAAACCGGCCCCGGCACCATCCAATCCATTCTGAAGTTTCGCACGATGCAGCGCAACGCCGACAAACTGCTAAACCGGGACACAGTTCCGGTGGAGGGGACCGGCTTCCTGAATATCCCGCGCAGCTCTCCCGTCTATACGCCGATCGGTCGTCTGATCGAACTGCTTGCCTTGACGGAACTGCCGCAGCTTCTGCATGTGCTGACCGGCAGGATGACCCTGATCGGCTGTCGGCCGCTGCCCGCCCGGGTGATGGACGTTCTGCGTGCGAACCACCCGGACGCGGATGAGCGGTTCAGGACTCCGGCCGGCCTGACCGGGCCTGTGCAACTGGTCGGCCGCGATTCCATTACCGATGCAGACCGTCTGGCGCTGGAGGCGGAATATAGTCGTATCGCTTCCAGTGGGCGATACCGCATGCTGCTCGATCTTTGGCTGCTGGCCCATACCGTGATTGTCGTCATCTTTCCCGATCGGCTCCTGACGGTGCCGGAGGTTCGGGCGCGGATGCAGCGTCTGGCCGGTCGATGATGTCAGCACCGCGATCACGGTGCGCTGTTGCTCGGCCTGATCGGCGAAACACCTTCAATATGCCGTGCGGTTTTGTACGTGGGCTCGCTCTGGATTATTTGTACAGGCTGATGACCGTCCAATAAGAGAACGATCGAAGGCCGGGAATGGCGCCACCCAGGATATCCAACCCTTTGCAAATAGCGGGTATCGGGGGGCGTTGCGCCATAGGAATGTAGCCAGCCATCCGGAAAAACAGCAAGTTGGGAAAGTTGTATCCGACCCGGCGAAAGGGACTTTCGGCGAGTAGCCGCTGCGCCTTGCGGTCCAGTGGCGCCTCGTCGTCGCTGCCGGCCTTCTCGATGCCGAACCGGCCGGTCAGTTTAGAGCGCGCCGCCATCAGCAGCTTGTTGCGGCCCCAGGTTTCGATGAACACGGCCACCCCGCCTGGACGCAAGACGCGGTGGATCTCTTTCAATCCGAGTGCCAGATCCAGATGGTGCAGAAGGAACACGCCGCCGATGCCGTCGAAGCTGTTGTCGGGGAATCCCAATTTCTCAACTGGCATGTTGTGCAGGTGTACCCGGTCGGCGACACCGCTGACGCGCGCCCGATAGCGTGCGAGGTTGAGCGACTCCTCGGAGACGTCCACCCCATCCACATTGGCGCCGCGGGCCGCCAGCAACGACGCCAGGAACCCATTGCCGGTTCCGAGGTCGAGGATCGACTTACCGGCGACGTCTCCAAGCTCCTTCAGGACGCAATCGATATATTCAGGCATCCCGAGATAGGGCAACCAGGCAACCGTCCGGTCGTAACGGTCATCCGGGCCGGTCCGAAAATCATCCTCCGGAAAGCCGGCCAGCGCTGTTTGCGCATGCTGATCCCAGAACAGACGCTCTCGTTCGATGCGGGCCTGGTCTGTCTCGATCGATGGATTGGCGCCCGTCATCAGGTCTCACCCGGGAGGAACGCGGATTTGTTCTGAGAAAACTCGCCGACCGCGCGTTCGTAATCATCACGATTGCCGATATCCAACCAGAAGGCGTCGGACTGAAAGCCGCAGACGCGCTCTCCCCTTTCGATCAATCGCAGTACCAATGTCGGCAAATCCAGATAGGTGTTCGGCTCTATGAAGCTCAGGGCGCGGGGTTCGTAGACATAAATGCCCATGCTGGCGGGATATTCCTTCACAGGCTTTTCATCATAGCCGACGATACGGGCGCTTTCATCGAGTTGGAGAACCCCAAGCTCGATCTGTACACGCTTCTTGGTCACCGCGACGGTGAGGGTCGCGCCTTGCTCCTTGTGGAAGCGCACGAGCGCGGAATAGTCGAGCGTGGTCAGGATATCGCCGTTCATCGCGATGAACGTATCGTTGAGATCATCCACGGTCGCCAAAGCGCCCGCGGTGCCCAGGGGCGAAGATTCATGATGGTAGGTCAGGTTCAGCAGTTGGCACAGGCTGCTCTGATCGAGATAGGCGCGGATGAGCGGCGCCAGATATCCGACGGTCAGGGTGACGGATTCGACCCCATGTGCTTTGAGCTGGCGCAGGACGATCTCCAGGATCGGCATGCCATCCAGGGGCATCAGCGGTTTAGGAAGCACCGTCGTGTACGGTGCCAACCGCGTCCCTTTCCCTCCAGCGAGGATGACGGCTCTGATTTCAACCTCCCTCGTCTTGCAGGACGTTAACGTTCATACATGGTAGCGGTCAACCTTGAGCAGGTCCAGATTTTTGCGCGCCCAGTCGATAGTATTCGCTATACCTTGTTCTACCGTTACTGAATGTTTCCAACCCAACAGTCGCTCGGCTTTCGAACATTCCGCGATCAGCCGAAAAACCTCGCTTTTCTCGGGCCGGACGCGGGTTGGATCCGTTTCGATACGAAACTCACCGCCGATCGCGTGGAAAATCGCCTGCGCGATGTCGCCTACTGAAATTTCCCGAGACGACCCGAGATTGATAACCTCTCCCAGTGCGGCGTCCGTTTCGGCGATGCGCAATGTGCCGGCAACGGTGTCGGAGACATAGTTCATGTCACGCAGCGGGGTCAACGAGCCGAGACGAATGGTCGGACCCGCCAGGGCCTGCCCGATGATCGTCGGAATGATGGCGCGCGCCGGTTGACGAGGCCCGTAGGTGTTGAACGGACGGGCGATGGCAACTGGAAGGCCGAACGATCGGAAATAGCTGAGCGCGAGCTGGTCCGCGGCGATCTTGCTGGCCGCATAGGGCGATTGCCCTTGCAAAGGATGGTCCTCGTCGATCGGTGCATATCGGGCCGTCCCGTAGACCTCGCTCGTGGAGAACTGGACGATCCGTGACACTTTGGCGTGCCGACATGCCTCCAACAGGTTTGCCGTCCCAATCATGTTGGTCTGCACATAGTCCATCGGGTGCACATAGCTGTATGGGATGCCGATCAGCGCGCCCAGATGAAAGACGACGTCAATGTCCCTCACGGCCTGAACCATAGCAGCCGGATCTTTCAAATCCCCGGACACCACGGTCAGCCTTTCCAGCGCTGGCTGCGGAATTTGCCGAAGCGATCCGATATCGCCGCGAGAGTTGTAGCGAACGAATGCGGTCACATCCGCGCCAAGGGACAGCAGTGCCTCCGTAAGGTGGCTGCCGATGAAGCCGGCCGCGCCGGTCACCAGCACGCGGCGGCCGGCTAATGTGGCGCCCGGAATCGGCCGCGACGATTGATCAGACATTGGCACGCCACTCCTCCATGACATCGCCGAGCGATTGTTGGAGCGTCACGGACGGCCGCCAGCCGGTTTCACGGTGCAATTTGGAAGGATCCCCGCGCTGCACGGGAACATCGACGGTCTGTCGGCGGGCCGGGTCCTGCTGGATTTCGAATGGGATGTGGGCAATGGAGCGCAACCCTTCAACGACGGACCGGACCGAAACGGCCTGGCCGGAACATATGTTATAGACCTGACCTGAGTGTCCCATCATGGCCACGCGGACATAGGCTTCGGCGACATCACGGATGTCGGTCATATCGCGCAGGGCGTCGAGATTGCCGACCCGCAATACGGGTTCGACCGTTCCGCGCTCCATCGCCGCAACCTGGCAGGCGAACGTCGCCGGAACGAACTGGGGCCGTTGACCCGGGCCAATACAGTTGAATGTGTGCGTCCGCACGATTCGCATCCCGTACTCTTTTTGGAAATAGGCGGCGGTCCACGCCTCGGTCGCCTTGGCAATGCCGTACAAGGTACCGGGCGCGTATCGGGTATCCTCCGCGATCGGCTGATGCTCCTGCGCCACATCGCCAAATTGGGCGCTGGACCCAGGCACCACGATCGTGGCGTCCAGGGAGATGTGGCGCGCGGCGTCCAGCAGATTGGTCGTTGCGATCACGTGGCTGGCGATCGCGTCCTGAAACCCGATGCCGGTCTGACCCGCAAGGTGGAAGATAAAGTCCGGTGCGGCATCCCGCAACAGCGCCTTGCAGTGGTCGGTGTCCGTCAGATCATGCACGCCAAGCCGAATCCCCGCCTGCTCCAGCGCGGCAGGCAGCGGTCGACGTCCCCCATGCGACCCCATCACGCTCCAACCCCGCGCCACCAGATTAAGCGCTACGGCTCGGCCGGCGAAACCTGTGACCCCTGTAATTAAAGCGCGACTTGTCTGGCGGGTATTTTGCAATGATTCGCAATGTGCGGGGTGTGATATGTCATGGATCATATCGTACTTCCGATATACAGCATGGCGAACGGGAGCGCTTGTTGAAAGCATCTTATCAGCGCGGGATGAATATACAAATGCGTCGCCTGACGGTTTTGCGAAGGCTGAATGTCTGTCCGGAAGTATGATACATCTTTGCAGAGTGATAGCTTGACGCGGCTTGCCGTACCGTACTCCGGAGCGTTGCCGAACGCTCGATGGGGCGCACGACAGGTCAGGCCGTGGAGGGGGGCCTCTGAAAAATTGGATCATCTGGCCGGCTGCGAACTAATATGAGGTCGGCTGCGGCCTATGCTAAAGATAGACCTGAACTTGCAGTGCGGCGCGATGCGGCCGCGGGACCGATTGCGACATGAATGAACGCCAACTCCCGTCCGCCCGGACACCACAGGATGCGTCCGCATCAATGCGCCAGGCGTTGAATGTCGGCGGCCTGCTCAATGGTGGGGCATTTGCCGAAAAGCCGCGGGCGACCTTCAATCCGCCCGCGCTGGACCGCATCGTGCCCGTGGTTCTGCAGCACTGGAAGCTGGTTCTGATCTGCGCCTGCCTCGGGCTCGGCGCGGCAATCGTGGCGCTTCCGCTCATTGGCCCACGCTACATGGTCACCGCCAAGGTCCTGGTGCAGCTCGGGCGGGAGATGACCGCCCCGCCAACGGCAAACGCGAAAGATAGCGCCCCCCAGATCACGACCATGAAGCGACCGGAAGATCTCGGGTCCGAGATCGAGATCATGAAGAGTCCGCAGTTGCTGGAGGACGTGGTGCACGCGTTCGGCACGGATTTTTTCCTGGCGGATCCACCCGCCGTGACCTTGTGGCAGCAGGCCAAGCAACTTGCCCGGAGTTCGATCCGATTCGTTCGGGAAACCGTCAGCCAGGCCCTTATCATGCTGGGCGTCCGCCATCCGGTTGACCCCGTGCAACGGGTCGTCGTCGCCCTGAAGCAGGCGTTTACGATGGAAGACGTGCGCAAGTCCGATGTCATCTCGGTGCAATTGCAGATGTCGTCGCCCGATGTCGGTATCGTGGTGATGAGAAAATATCTGGAGTTGTTCCAGGAGCGTCATATCGCCGCCCATCGCGCACCCCGTAACCGGGAGTTCTTCCAGGCGGAGGCCGATCGGTCTTTGGCGCAGTTGAACGAGACCCAGGCCAAGCTGGCGCGCTTCAAACAGGACAACAAGGTCTGGTCCATCACCGAACAAAACAGCCTGCTGCTGAAAACCCAGCGCGACACGGCCGATGCGCACGCGAAAACCCAGCGTGAGATCGCCGAACTGGAGTTCCGCATAAGCGAGTTGCGACGTCAGGAAGCGGCTCAGCCCCCGGACATGAAACTGTCCCGCGTGACGTCCCCTGATCCGGTGAACGATGAGATGCGCAAGCAGCGGGCGCAGGTGGAAGCACAGATGTCCCAGGCGGCCGTCGTGTTCGGTGACCGCAGCCCGCAGATGATCCAGCTGAAACGCCAGCTCGATACGGTGAATGCCGGGATTGCCAGCCGTCAGGCAACGCGCGGCGATCAGGAGACGACCGGGATCAACCAACAGCTTTACGACATTAGGCGGGAGATGGCATCCAGCCAGACCCAGATCACCGGTTTGCACGCGCGCGTCGCCGCGGAAAGGACCGAACTCGACCAAATCGAGCGAGATATCCGCCGATTGAGCGCGACGGAAACCACGATGTTCGACATGCAGCGGGAAATTGGTCGGCTGGACCGGGAGTATCAGCTTTATACCGCCAGGTTGGAGGACAGCCGGATCTCCGAAGCGATGGATTTGGCTAAGATTTCCAATGTCCACGTGATCTCTCCGCCGACCGCCAATCCAATCCCGGTGTTTCCGCCGCTGTTGATTGTGCTGGCGGGTGGGGTGGTGATCGGCCTGGGTGGGTCCCTGGCGTTTGTCTTCTTTCGTGATGCGGCGCGGCCGGTGGTCCGAAACCGACGCGATATAGAGCAACTGCTGGGCGTTCCGGTCCTGGCCAGGCTGCCCGAACACCGGAGCCTGCGCTGACGATGGAATTCATCACCGACGAAATTCGGCGCGCATGCGTCGAATTGGAAATGCGTTACCCCGGCGCGCGGAACCTGTTGATCACCGCACCGGTCGGCGGCGAGGGAACCACGACCGTGGCCTGTCTCTACGCCAGGGCTCTGGCGGAGATGAACGACGCCTCGGTGGTGATCGTCGACGCGAATCTGCGATCGCCGAGCCTGCATGAGAAATTCGGGATGGAGGTGAATGGGGGGGTGCGTGATTGGGAACCGGAATCGACCGAGCCCAAGGTCCATTCCGTTGCCGACTGCAAGAAGCTTTCGGTGATGCCGGCTGGCGCCAACAACGGGCGCTCGCTGCATATGTTGCAACATTCAGGGCGGCTCGATCGGCTCGCCGCGCAGCTTAAGCAGGATTTCAGTTACGTCTTGTGGGACACGCCGTCTCTGATACGCTATCCGGATGGCCGCTTCCTGCTGCGTCATGTTGACGGCGTGGTCGTGATTGTGGAAGAGGATGGCACCCCTCTCGATGCTTTGTCGGAACTCTACGGCGTACTCGCGAGCAGCGAGACCCCGGCACTCGGCGCTATCATGAACCGATGCGAGCGCTACACCCTGACGCCCCGCCCGATCGCCAGCCGGACTCCCCGCCGCCAGCTGTCATGACCGCGGCGATTCTCGGTTCAGCGCCCATCATCGGTTCATCTGTATCGAATCCGGCGTGCCGCGGCGTGTAGCGGACTGGCTGCGAGGGCGCAGCGGATTTGCGTGGACGTTCCTCTGGGTCTCCGGCGCGCGCATCGCCATGCTCGGCTTTTCGCTGCTGGGGTCGATCATTATCTACCGCAGCCTTGCGTCGGGATCCGCGGACATGGCGCTCGCGGGTCAATTCGCCATCAGCATGGCAATAGTGCGGATTCTGACCAACAGCGTCGGCAGCGCGGCGGACCTTGTTGTCTTGCGGCGGGTTCCGATCCTGTATCGATCGGATCCGGACGCGGCGTCTGACGTGGTGCGCACGGCGTTCCTGCTCCGTATGGGAATAATAGCGGGTGTGATCGCGGCCGCATTCATCATGCGATCGTGGTTCGCCGACCGGTTCCTGCACGGCGCGGAATATTCCCCCCTGGTCCCGCTGATTTGCGTAGCCGCCATGGGGGAACTGCTGTTGCGATCGGAGTTGGCCTGGTTCCAGGCTACGGAGCAGTTCGAGCGGTTCATTCTGTTCGAGGGCCTGTTTCAGGCCAGCCGGTTTTTGGTCACGCTGATTCTGGCCGCAACGCAATCGCTCAGCGTGACCGCAATCCTGATTACCTACGCCCTCACTGGCTTATGCACGACCTTGTTTGCCGTCACGCGATTGCCGCGGTCGCTGTTCACGCTGCGATCAATCCCGGGTCCTGTCATGCGGGAATCGGCTCGTTTTTTCGGCTGGACCGTGTTCGCATTCGGCCTTGCGGCCAGCACCGAGCGGTTGGACCTGTTTCTCCTCGGTCGTTTCAAAGGGGCGCACGACGTCGGTTTGTATGGCGGAATGTTGACCCTCGCGGTGATACCGGACTTCATTGGCGGGTTGTTGGCGACGGTTTTGCAGCCTCGCGTCATTCGCTTGCATCAGACCGGTGGCCTGATCGCATTCAACCGTAAACTCACCTTGGGGATGATTCCGATTGGCCTGATCGCGACCGGGGTAGCGGTGTTCGCCGCCGACCTGATCATATCGGTCGCGCTCGGACCGAGGTTTACCCCTGGCGCAACAGCTTTCACTGTTCTGGCGGTCGCCGCGATTGTCTGGCTGGTCGTGACGCCGGTGCCGGCCATGCTGATCAGCATGACCGCGCCTCGGACGACGACCCTGTTGACCGTCGTGCAATTGGCCATACTGGTCGTCGGTGCCGTTTTTCTGATCCCGGCCTATGGTGCGACCGGAGCCGCCGTCCTGGTCGCGGGGACTCGCATCGGGATCGCACTCGCGATTCTGGTTATCGGATTGCGAATGATGCGGCACCCGGCGGACGCCGGAACACTTTCACCACACTAACCACAAACCCGACCGCGCCGGCGGGCAGGGTAACCGCGAACACAAGCAGATTGGTTTGCGCGGACAATTCGGCGATGCGGCATCCTTCGTGAATTGCACAGGCAAGCGCGGGCATCAGGAAAATCGCGATGGTGCGTGACAGGGGGAAACCCCAGCCGACGACGGTAAGGAAATCCGGACGGGTCTCGATGCGGGCGTTGCGGCGCAGGGCCATGAAAATCACCGCGAACAGCGGCGGCAACGTCACCAACGCAATCCAATTGAACTGCGCAACGGTGACGCCGAAAAAGAACAGCAGAACCAGACCGGCAAGACAAACATGCTCAATGCGGGATGGCCTGATCCGCGCTACCTGCAGCGCCGGCAGCGCGATATAGGCCAGGACCAGGGCGCCTGTCGCGACAAAGGCATGCGTCACGAAGGCAACAGGTGTTCCTGGAGGTGCCTCGGTATCCCAGAAAATCGACCATCCGCCCCAGAACAGCCCCAGACCGATGCTCATCAGCGCGGTTTGCCGGAACGACTGCCGCAGTGCGTCGTGCATGCCGTACCACCCGATCACCACAACGATCAGTGCGTGCCATGACAGACCCGTCCAGGCGATCGTGATGGGAAACGGGATGCCGCCGGCGCCGAAGAACGTCATGGTGAAGACGCCTTCGACCAGCCATCCCAACAAGGCACCGACCAGGAACATGGCCCAGATATCGCGTACCCTGAAGGTGCGGATCGCCAGCAGGCAGATTTCCCCGCCGATGGAATAGACGAGCCACGTCGCGAGGAAGGAACTCACATCGTCCTCTGGCCGCCAATGCGACCAGAACACGCGTTCGGCGAAAAACTGCAGGATATAGCCCGTCGCCAGCGCGAGGCCGATGCGCTGGAGACACGCGGCAGTCACGCCGCGCCATCCGCTACCGACGGCGGGCACCGACGGGCGACCTGTCGCGCCATTCGTCGCCGTCATCCGTAAGGCTACCCAGCGCGACCGCCCTGTCCGGGAGGTCGATGCGTTGCTGGGCCGCGATCTGGCTGGCGATCTGGCGGGCGTTCGATACACTGGTGTTGACCTTGCCGCCCAGGATCGACCAGCACCCGAAGCCGTGATCGACGACGACGGTCGGGCGGCCATCCACATCCTCCGGCAGCGCATGGACTGTGCGGGTGCCGTAACGAGATCCCACATAACGGGCATCCCGCAGGATCGGCAGATAGCGCGCGCCATGCAGCAGAAGGTTTTCCCGGTTGGACGTCGGGTTCGTCCAAACCGGGGGCAGTCCGTCGTCCGGGGTTGCCGTGGCCAGCACCGAATGCTGGATATGTGACAGGGTGAACATGTTGTCAGCACCCATGCTGACCATGCTGGTGAACGGGCCATCCAGGATGGTGACCGAGATCTTGGGCAGCGGGATCTCCAGCATCAGCAGTTCAAGCAGGTCGAACCGCAACGGCTTGCTGGGAAAGCCAAACAATTTTGCCAGAATGTTGCGATTGGCATAGGTCGCGTTCACGACATAGTCGAATGCGTCGTCGTGGGTGGTTGCGCCCTGCTTCATGACCAACTGCTTGCGGCCATCCGCGAGCATGGTGCCGTTCACCACTTCATGGCCCAGGGCCATGGTGATACCCGGGCGACCTGTCAGCCGATCATGCATGATGCCCCGCATGATATCGGCGTCGAACACGCCCTCTCCGGTTCGCAGACACAGATTGACCTGGGACATGTCGAGCACACCCGCCGGCGGTGCACCCTGGTCAAACGTCAGCCCCATGCTGGTGCAGATATGCAGAAAGCGTTCTCGCGTAATGATCCGAGCCGACCCGACCGTCGCATAATAGGAATCGACGCCGCCCACGATCGCTCGGCCGTAGACCGACTCGAATTCCTGTCGGCACTCCTGGATTTCGCGGATCATTTCGATGGAACGCGGATAGTGGAAGCCGTGATGATAGCGCCATTGGTTCAAGGTCGACGCTTCGCCCAGCAGGTCGTCGTGGCGTTCGATCAAGGTAACGTCGCAGAATTCCGCCAATTCGGCAGAGCATGTGGCGCCAAAGATGCCGCCGCCGATCACCGCGACGCGTGGTTTGCGCGATAATGTGCGGGGCCTCGCGCGGGTCGCGATGCCGACAATCCGCGCACCGGTGGCAGCATCTATGTCCGGTGGCGATTTCTGCCTGATGGCCGAGATGAAGCCGCGAAATTCAGCCTCCAGCGCCACGTGACCATGTGGCAGCACGATCCGACGCATGGTGGCGCCACGATCGTCGATGATGGTCTGATCCATAAGGTCGGCTTGCAGGCTGCGATTGCGATAGATCAGTTCCAGCGTGCGCTGCCGTCGCTCTCCCTCCCATCCAAGCCGCAAAACGGCGTTGGTGGCATCCGTCCCCGATGCGCCCGGATAGCGCAGGCTGACGGCGGTGACATCGCCCTGCCGTACGGCCGAGCAGACCGTCGGCGCGGTGCCGAACAGCATGTCGATGATGTCGAAATAGTGCATGAACTCAAGGCTGGGATCCGCGTCGGCGGGCGCTTCGGCGGCCGGGTTCAGCAATGCGCCAAAGATGACCCGAGGGCGGTCCGGAATGTCCGCGACCAGATCACGCAGGGTCGTGATAACCGGATGGAAGCGATAATTGTGTCCGACCGCCAGGATATTCGGTGTTGTGGCCGCGAGTCTGGCCAGGGCATCGGCATCGTCGGCGGTCGCGGCAAGCGGTTTCTCCACCAGCACATGGGTATGCGGCAGAAAGTGACGGACCAGCGCGAAATGGGTTGGCGCCGGTGTGACGATATCGACGGCATCAATGTCATCCAGGACAATGCCGTCGATGCCGCGATAAACCGGAATATCGACCGTCGCGGAGAGCGTCTGTCGCGATGCCTCGGTATCGACCACGATGCCGACCAGGGTCACCAGACCCTCTCGCTGCAAGGTTTGCCAGACAGTTCTGTGTTGATAGCCGAAACGACCATGGCCGATCTGGAGGATGCGCAGGGGGGTGGTCTTGGTCATGGGCACCATAAATCGAGAGATCAAATACCGACGGCCGCTCGCGATTGGGCAGGGCCGTTGGCGGAAAGTTGGGATGGCAAATCGGCCGCAAGCAGCGTCGCGTTGGGATGCTGGACGGCCCAACGGCGGCGCCTGCGCGCGCGCAAGGAGGCAATCGTGGCGCGTGGCAGAAGTCCGTAGGCAAGGCGAGTCCAAATGGTTGGATACACGATGGCCCGCGGCACCGCGCGGACGATCTGCGCAAACGCGTTCAGAAGCGATAGCCGAGGGTGCACATTGCGGATGATCGGCAGGATCGTGGCCGCCTGCAGCGCGATATGGGTGGTGACCTGCCGACGATCATGGTCCGTTATCCACGTCCTGGCCTCGGGCCAGGCGAACGCATCGCGCACGGTGGCGAGGCGGCGACGGAAGAACGACCCGTCGGCGTAGGATTCAAACATCATGCTGGCCGAATGAACCCGATAGCGCATCAAGGGTTCGGCGATGAAGCCGACGTCGCCACGCAGGCAAAGTTGCAGGAACAGCCAACAGTCCGCCACTTTCCCCCAGGGTTCTCCCGTCGGCAAGGGCGCGACGTCGCGCAAAAGGGCGTTGCGGATCAACATTGTCGGAGACGAGAACCCGGCCAGAAAGCAATTCACGAATGCGGCCCGTCCGGACGTGACCGGATGCCATTGGGTCACCGCGCTGCCATAACAACAGCCAAGCTCATCCATCAGCGTGATGTGCGCATGGACGAATGCCAGCCGCGGGTTCGCTTCAAGGACCGCAACGGCTTTCGCCAGATAATCTGGTTCCCAGACGTCGTCGGCGTTGAAAACGACCACGAACGGCGCCGTGGCAAGACCGCGGCCAAGTTCGACATTGCCCGCGAACCCGAGATTTGTCGCGTTGCGATGGTAGCGCAGGCGGCGGTCCGTGAAGGACGAGGCGACTCCCTGGGTGTCGTCGGTGGAGGCGTTATCGAGCAGCAGGATTTCAAAATCGGTAAATGTCTGAGCCAATGCGCTGCGCAGCGTCGCGCCCAGGAAATCCGCCGCGTTGTAGGCCGGAAGAATGATCGACACCGTGGGATGCGGGCGTGTTGCTGGCACAGCCGAACCGGCATCAGACGGCGGATTGAACGCGCACATGACCTAGCCTCCCGTCAGCCGTAGCCACGGGCACGGCGAACCATATGGCGCAGTTTCGGATAAAGCGGCCAGCTTCGCAACAAGGAGATCAGTTCCGTCGGGTTATGGCGGTCGCTGACCCCACCCCGCCACGACATCATACGTTGCGCATCGCGAGGCCCGTAGTCCGTTACGAATCCGATATCGAAACCGCTTGCCCGAGCCGCCGCGGCGACATGTCCGTTCGCCTCGCCGTACGGATACGCAATCGTCGCGACGGGCGCGCCAAGGCGATCTTCAAGAACCAACCGAGATCGGGAGATATCTGCCGCGACGTCGGCGGGCGACAGTTTCGTCAGCATGAAATGCGCCGAACCATGGCTTTGGATATCGAAGCCAGCCTGGGTCAAATCCCGCAACTCCGCCCAATCCATCAGCGTGTCCCGCAAAAGGAGGGTGGTGCAGATTTTGAGCGCCCGCCGTTCCTCTCCCGACATCCCGACCTTGTTCAACAGAGGCCCAGTCACCTCGCGGTCGCGTTCCAGCCACAATGGTCGCTTGCCAACGAAATCGATTGGTACGAAGACTGTCGCGGTGAAACCGAATTCGGCCATCAGAGGTGCGCCGTATTGCGCGAAATTTCGGTAGCCGTCGTCAAACGTGATCAGAACCGTGCGTGGCTCTGGCTTGACCGCGCCGACCTGGTCCAGATACTCGGCAATCGACAGAGACCGCCAGTTCTCCGCCTTGAGGCGGGCAATTTGTGCGCGAAACATGTCCGGGTGGACCGATAACAGCGACCCGGTGGTATCGATCGAATGGTAGGTCAGAACCGGGACCTCCGTTCCAACGAACGGCGCCGCGAAACGCAGCGAATGACGGAGCACACGGCCGGCGGTCTGCATGAGATCAAGCGCCATCAGGTAATGCGGTCGTCGACAGGGGGGCGCCAGAGATAGCCATGCTTGCGCAGGATATGAAACGCACTGCGAAGATGCCAGCGCCAGGCCTGGCTCAAGGGGCTTCGCGCGCTGGTGCGCATATGACGGTGGACAAAGTTTAGGTCCGGATAGAAGACCGTCTTCAATCCGCGCCCGCGCAGTCGATAACAGAGATCGACATCCTCATAATAAAGGAAGAAATCGGTGTCCATGCCGCCGATGGACCAAAAAAGATCCCGCCGAATGAGCATGAAGGCGCCGAAGACCCAGTCGACTGGCGTCGGGTGGTCAAAATTCTCCCCCTGCATCATTCGTGTCCGATAGAACCGCGGACACCACGGCCAATGGTCCGCCCCCAGTGCTCGGCTTACAATCACCGGCAGGGTTGGAAAGCGGCGATAGTTTTGCTGGAACGATCCATCTTCGTTCGAAAGCCGGCATGACAGCAACGCGGTATCGCCATGTCGTTCCAGGTAGTCCACCGCGCCGGCGATCTGGCCGGATTGATGGGCCGTGTCCGGATTGAGAAAAAGCAAATACTTGCCTTCAGCTTCGCGAGCGGCCCGGTTCATGTTCTCGGAAAGCCCGACCGAGGCTGCGTTGCGGATGAATTTGACATCTGGAAATTCGGGCCGCAACAACTGTTCGGCGCCGCCGTGGGGCAGGTTATCAAGCAGCAGGACCTCGGATTGGAGTCCGTGCAAGGCCGAGCCGAGCGAGCCGACGCAGTTGTGGAGCATTGGCTCGTGGCCGTGGCTGATGATGATGACAGATAGATCCATCGCTCTTTGATTTTCTCACGCTCTCATAGATAGATGCAAATAGCATGACATTCCGTCAACAGCGAAACACCATCCGTATCGTGCCGGGGCTGCTCTCACGAGAACTGACGGTGCGACAGGCTGCCTACTGCCCGGCTATGCTCCCACCAACGGTTGGTCCCGTTTCGCCAACACCCATGTATCTTGCTGGAATCCGGCCACGCGTTCGACGGAATCATGTTCCAGCACTTGGAAGCCGGCGAATAGCTCACGCACGAAACTCGGGCTGTGAAATGCGACATAGGCGCGCGAGCCTTCGATAACGCCCTCGCGCACGACCAGGCCACCGGATTGGTATTGTTTCAATTCGTCACCGGTCAGTTTCGGGATATAAGCGTCGCAATGTAAAGTAACAATTAGAATGCCGCCAGACGACAGGCAGCGCATAAGATCGGCGGCGTATTCCATGTGCTGCCGAGCGGACAGGTGGGTGAAGACGGAGATTGCATAAATGACGTCGGCCTCCCCGTCCTTTAAAGGTAAGGGAGGCTCCAGGCGGTTCAGACCAAATCGAAAACCTGTGAAGTGTTGGGTGCACCAAGAGATCGTCTTAGGGTTGTAGTCCAGCCCGATCAGAAAACTGCCCGGGAAATGGTTTGGCATGTGCCGCAGCACCCGCATGGGCCCACAGCCCCACTCGCAGATCACCCCGGCACGACCGTGGTAGCGTTTGATCAGGCTGGCAATATAGGCGGCGTGATCGCGGCCCTGCATGCGGTAGATTTCGGGGTTCCAGGGTCCGAATGCGTCATATGCGAGCGCCGTGGGAGGCAGAACAAAGTCCGGATTGCCCCTGCGAAAAGCGCGCCGGGCGCGGTAGCCTCGAACATACTCGGCCTGAGCGAGCATGTTATCGGCGAGACCGAGCAGCCTTGATCTTCGCAACCAACGAGCGATCGCGGCCTTCAATGCCATGCCTTTCCTACCCCAACCCATAAAGGTCCTTGTACGTCGATATAACCTGTATTCACCAAATACCAGAGAAATCGGATGTAGAATTATTGCAAAATTCGGGACTATTGTGCAGTTCGCGTCAGTCCGGCAGAATCCGGGCATAGGCTTCCGCCAAACGGGACGCAAAGCGTGTGCTGGAATATTGGCTGACCGCGCGTTCCCGTGCCGCGATGCTCATCGCGTGGCGGCGGCCCGGATCCTCGATCAGATGACAGATCCGGTCGGCAAAGGCATCGGCGTCACCAATCGGCACCAGAAATCCGGTTGTCCCGTCGGCCACGGTTTCGGCCGGCCCGCCGGCCCGCGGGGCCACGACCGGACATCCGACCGCCATTGCCTCGATCACCACCAGTCCGAATGGCTCGGGTTGGACAGGCGTGTGGCAGAGCACGGTCAGTGCGGCCATCACCTCCGGGATGTCCCCCAACCGGTAGCGCCACCCCAGGAAATGCACGCTGTCCGTCAGACCCAGGGACTTCGCCAGGCCGATCATTTCGTCGCGGTAGGCATCAAAACCGGATGGCGCATCGCCGACAATCAGGAATTGGGTCCGCGGCGCACGCTCGGTGACACGCTTTGCCGCACGCAAAAAGACTTCGACGCCTTTCCAGGGATCAAGGCGCGCGACAAACCCGACCACCGGGGTGTCCGCGGCCAGGTTCAACTCCCCCCGAATGCGGTCTCCGGATATGGCGGGATTCCAGTGATCGACGTCGATACCATCCGGCATGACAAAAATCTTGGAAGCGAGGTTGCCTCTGCCGTCGCCCCGAAGCGCGTCCGGGCCGAACAACCCATCGACGCAGGCGGTACTCATGGCAACGACCAGGGTGGATAGCCGCAGAACCATCTGGGCATACAGCGGTCGAAGGACCGGGACGGCGGGTGGGATTTCCCGCACATGCCAAAGATGTGGGCGCCTGGCCAAGCGCGCCGCCCACGCGCCGTACAGACAATACAGCGAGTTCGTGTGCACAAATGCGATATCCTGAGCGTCGATCATCGCTCTCAGCCGTCGGACCGTCGGCAAAATCGCCGCAAGATAGCGCGCCTGGTACGAAACGGACGGCAATGTCCGAAGTTGCATCATTGGCACGAAATGCAGATCCGCACCCACGTGCCGCAAAGGCTCCGACAGCGGACCGTCGTTTGGCAACGCGACCACGGGGGTGTAGCGATCGCGGTCCAGCTCCTGAATTGTCCGCAGCAGCGCGATGTCGGACCCGCCCACCTCATTGTTTGGCTGCACATATAGGATCCGCCGGGGCTCAACCGCCATGTCGGCCGAACTCCGCAATGACCGAGTCATATTGAGCTTCCAGCCGGCGTGCCATCGCGTTGGCTGAATACTCGTCGATCACCCGGGCGCGCGCCGCGATGCCCAGTCTCTGGCGCAGGTCCGGATCGCCCACGAGCAGGGCGAGGCGGTCCGTGAGCGTCGCGGTATCGCCGATGGGAACGATGAAGCCGCTGGTCCCATCCTGGATGGCGACCGGCAGGTCACCGGCCGCTGATGCGACAACCGGGCGGGCATACGACATCGCCTCCAGGGCGGTCAGCGGCAGGCTGTCCTTCAGCGAAGGCACCGCCACCACGTCCATCGCCGCGACATAGCGAACGGCATTGTCAACGAATCCTGTAAAAACAACGTGATCCGAAATTCCTAGCGATGCCGAGAGTGCATGCAGGCGGTCGCCATCCGGCCCCTCTCCAACGATCAACCCACGGACCGGAAGACCGGAACGGATCAGCGATGCGAGTGCTTGCAAGAAGAATTCGTGTCCTTTGCCCGGATGCAGCCTGCCGAGCATTCCGAGGACGATGGTACGGTCCGGTGCGCCGATCTCCGCTCTCAATGCGGCGGTTTCCGCGTGGATGCGGCTTTCGTCCGGGATGGCGACGGCGTTCGGCACGATCCCAACCTGACGAGCGCCGGTGGCGCGCACCTCCTCCTGCGCGGCGCGGGAACCGACCAGGACGTGATCGGCTCTGCGTACCAGGCGCTGGTCGATCGCTTCGTAGATGCGCCAGCGGCCGCGATGGGTGGGGCCCAGCCAGCCATGGACATGAGCGATCCAGGGCAGGCGGTGGAAAAGGCGCATGGATGCGGCAACGGCGTTGGCTCGCATATCATGGGAATGCACCAAACTCGCGTTCGTTGCCCGAGCGATCGACGCGGCGCGGCGGGCCGTCGCCAGGAGCGAGCCGATCCCGTGCCATGGAATCTCGATTTGCCGCAGGCAACTTGGGTAGCTGGCAATCGGCTTCTGCCCGGGCTTGCGCATGACCGCCAGGACGGGATCGTAGTGGGCGCGATCGATGGTCAAGGCCAGGTTTCGCAACAGGGATTCCGGCCCGCCGATGCGCTCGTAGTCGCTCTTGAGCCAAAGGACGGTCTTCACGACTGGGCCCCCACTGCTTGGTCCGGGCACACCGTGTGACGGCTACGCACCAGGCCGCGGCCGGGGCAATTCATCCACCTTCGGGCGAACCACCGCGGGATCCATATGGTTGGACCGTCGTCGGCGATCGTCATGGGGTTTCGGGCACACGTGGAAATGTTTTGCATCATACTCGGTCGAGATTACGGTTCGCTTCCCAACGGGTCAGGCAACGTCATCGGTATGGCCATCTGATATTGCCGATCAGGGGACAAATGCATCAGTCGATCGCTCGCGTTCCAATGAAGGCGGGGGCCGTTCGTCGCAATAGACTGTCATATCGGTCGTATCGGCGGCCATGGGACAGCGACCTTGGATTCACGACCTGCTGCCGGCAGGTGGCGGCGGTCTCCCGTCGGCGGGTTCCGCGGCAACCGGGTCATCTGGCTTGTCCCCATGGGGGGCGCCAACGACGTGCCATGACGTCGTGAGCACGACGCGGCGTTGGGCGGCCGCCAGTCCTGCCATGAACCACAAGATTTTCAGATATTTGGCATGGACGAACATGCCGCTGACGAAGAAGCCGATCAGACCCGCGGCGATACATATTGCCAGCAGCCGCTGCTCCTCATTGCCCCATCGTTCGGCGCATCGCAGATCGTACAGCATCAGTCCCATGAAAGCCAGAAACGGGATCAGGCCGAGCAATCCATACTCGACCAGGATCTCCAGATAGAGGTTATGTGCACCGACGTCCTGCGCGCGCTCGCGTCCCTCCTCGACGGCACGGACGAGTTCAAAACCCCAGGCGCCGATGCGGTTCGACAGGTCGGTATTCACGCGGGCGATGAACTTTATGCCGAACTGGCCGTAGCCGTACCCCAGAATCGGCCGCTCCAGGGCAAATAGCAGCGCGGTTCCCGTCAGATCCTTGCGCATCGGCGTACTGCCCTCCTCCAGGTATTTCACGGAGAAGACGCGATCCATGAAGCCAGGGGGGAGCCAGACCAACGCCACCAGAATGGCGGCAACGCTCCCCCAGGCCAGCAACCGGACGGAAATGACGCGCCGCCATACGAGGAAAAGCACGGCCACCCCAAGTCCGAGGAAACCGGCCCGGGTGTATGACAGGATTAGAGCCAGAAATTGCAGCGCGGAGACAGCGATGACCAGCGACTTGGCCAGGAAGCCACGTGAAATCCACCACCAGAACAGATTCAGCGGCATCGCGGCGACCACACTATCCGCCAACCAGTTGGAATCGCCGAGGCCACCGGTAATGCGCCGAAGACTGACCCCTTGCAGTGAGTCGTGATCCAGGACCGCACCGATCGCCCCGAATTTCAGGGCCGGATCGTCGGACTCGATGGCGAAACTCGGTACGAAATGCTCAAGGGTGCCGATGATGCCACAAATCGCCATTCCTCCGGTGATGCTGCCGCAGCCGATCAGCAAGGCCCGCCGATCCGTACCGGCCAGATTGGCCATCAGCCAGAATACAACGAAAGCCTGAAAAAAGCGCATGATGCCATTTTCGACTGCCGGCTGGGTTGGATGTACCAGCACGCCCACGATGAGCATGGCAATGAAGTAGGCCAGCAACGCCAGCATCTGCGGCGAATAGGTAAACGGAATGCGGTCGCGAAGGAATTTCAGCAACCACATGCCCAATGTCAGTATGCCGAACAACTTGCCCAGGCTCAGCGGCAACCCGGTAATCGCCTCCCCGCCCATGATCTGGAAGCAAGTCCCGGACAGCACCACCAACACCAGACCGATGATGGGCCATTCCAGCATGGCGGCGGTCAGCAGGAGACCAAACACGGCCGCAATCGACTTCGTCGGTCCTAGTCCGGCGAGCAATGCGACGATTGCCGACGTCGCGAGACCGGCCAGCGCAACCGGGCCGGCGACCGATCCGCGGAGCCGACGGGACGCCCTGAAACGAAAGGTCGGCAGGTTCAAGGAAAAAGCCGCATCGGTGGGTCTGTGCCGATCCTGGTTCCAGAGAGCCGGACGTTTCCGACGGCGCATTTGAGACGTTCGAAATGAAATGCCGCTGGCAAGCCGGCAACCGTGGGCTTATTAGCCCATCGGCATTGCCAGATGCAACGTTTCGCGATCGTGGCCGCCGGCATGTTAGGCTGCCGCGACCGTCCGCCCCAGGAGGCTTGCAGTTTGTCCACACGCTTTGAAACACTCGGCAATGCCACCATTCAGGTATTCCAGGACGGCCACCCGGTGCTCGCGACGGACCCGTGGCTTGTCGGCACATGCTACTTCGGCAGTTGGGCGCTCGATCATCCATTGACTGACCAGCAGATCACGAATGTCGTGAATTCCGACCACATCTGGATCTCTCACGGGCATCCGGATCATTTGCACGAACCATCGCTGGATTTGCTCCCGCCGGGCAAACGCTTCCTCATCGCCGATCACTACGACGACGATATCCGCCTCTTCCTGCTCGGCAAGGGCTTTGAGGTCACAGTCCTGCCATACCGACAATGGTATGCGCTCGGCCCCGATCTCCGGGTGATGTGCCTGGATAACATGAACCAGGACAGCATCCTGGTGGTGGCGACCGGCGATTCGCTGCTCCTTAACCTCAACGATTCGCCCGTAGCCGGCGAGGTCGGTTTTCTCAAACGCCTGATCGCCCGGCACCCCAACGACAAGACCTATTGTTTAGCATTGTGTTCGGTTGATGCGGATATGTTCAACTTTGTCGATCAGGCCGGTCATTCTCTTGTGCGACATGCCGACGATCGCAAGCCGCCCGAGGTGTGGCGCGCCGGCCGGTTGGCGATGCGGTTAGGGGTTCGCAATTATTGTTGCTCCTCCTCCCAGCATGTCTATGCGCGGTCCGATGTGGCCTGGGCCAATGCCCATCGTATCACCTGGGACGATATGCGGGAGAATTGGACCCAGCCGGATGTGCGCCTGGTCCCCCCATTCTGCACGGTCGACTTGGCCGATGGGCACATCACCGAAAACCATCCATCGCATGAGCCCGACCCGCGCCAATTCACCAACACAACGGCGGATGACGACTGGCAGGACCGGCTGACCGAGGCGGAATGGCGGGAAGTGACCGCGTTTTTCGGCAAATTCGAGTTGCTGCGTCGCCATATGGACTATCTGGACATCTGCGTCGGGGGCGAGACCCGTCGGCTTGCGATCGGCAAAGGGGGCAGGCGAGAGGCTCGCCAGCGTGGCGCGCGGTTCGTGGTGCCCAGACACTCCTTGATGGAAACCGTCGCAGGTGGCTATTTCGACGACCTGCTGATCGGGAATTTCATGCAGGTGTCGGTCACCAACATGCGGTTGTATCCTCACTTTACGCCGCTGGTGGCAAAGATCGGCGGCAATGCGAAGGTCTATACAAGGCCGCAATACGGTCGATTCCTGGCGCGGTATTTCCGCCGCAATCCGATCGGCAGCCTGGCCTATATGCTGGACGTGTACCTGACCTTCATGGTGCTGCCGACTTTGGGACGGATTGCCCGATCGCTGAAGATGCGTTCCCAACTGGAGCGGTTGTACCACCTGATCCTGGGCGATCCGGTCCGACGGTCATAGCGGTAAGGGGCCGGCGGCCCCAGGACCGGGGTCGCCGCCATAAGCCCCTATTGTGCCGCGATTGCGGTATTGGCGTCGCGGCCAAGCCAGGTACGATACCAGGCGATTGTCTCGGTCAGGGCGTTATCGAGGGTCCAGGCGGGCCCCCAATCGAGCATCGTGCGGGCCTTGGCCGCGGAGAGATACTGCTGGGGAATTTCCGCCGTCGCCTGGCCCAGCACGATCGGCTT
>CAMBXJ010000013.1 GCA_945871455.1 Asaia bogorensis | reverse complement strand
GTGGTCGAGCATCTGATGCGCTCCCAGGGCTGGCGCGTGACTCATTTCGCGATCGGCCTGTTCTGCCTGGCCGCGATGCTGCCGCTGGCGTGGTTGCTGCGCAGTCCGGCACCGGTCCGCCCCGTCGGCGCTCCCCCGCTCGCCGGTCCTCGCCTTGGCACCCTCGGCTTGTCCCCCCGTGTCCTGCAAGGGCTGCTGGCGGTGGCCGGGGTCACCTGCTGCGTGGCGATGTCGATGCCGCAGGTCCATATCGTCGCCTATTGCGGCGACCTGGGCTATGGCGTCGCCCGCGGCGCCCAGATGCTGTCGCTGATGCTCGGCTTCGGCATTATCAGCCGGGTGGCATCGGGCTTTATCGCGGACAAGTTGGGCGGTCTGGCCACGCTGACCATCGGGTCCGCCGCGCAGATGATGGCGTTGGGTTTCTACCTGCTGTCCGACGGACTGACCTCGCTTTATGTGATTTCGGCGCTGTTCGGGCTGTTCCAGGGTGGTCTGGTGCCGAGTTATGCGATCATCATACGGGAGTGCTATCCGGCGAATGAGGCCGGCGGGCGGGTCGGTCTGGTCATGATGATGACGATTCTCGGCATGGCCCTTGGCGGATGGATGTCCGGGGCGATCTTCGATCTGACCGGATCCTACACAGCCGCATTCGCGAACGGCATGATTTGGAACGCCGTGAACACCGCGATCGCCGTGTTTCTGCTGATGCGCGCCCGCACCTTGCGGCGCGCGCTGCATGTCCGCGCCCTGGCTTGAAATCCCAAGGCGGCGGCGGGCTTTACACCTCCTTAATCTGCTTGGTGTTTGATCCCGGTCACACGGGATTCCAGACGAGGCGGCAGTGCAAGAAGCATCAACAGGCTCCGAACAGTTGCTACGAAACGCGATCAGGTCGGAGATCGCACCGCTTTTCGATGACATGCACCGCTTCGTGGATCGGCGGATCGCGGAGTTGAGCGCCGAGGTGCATGCGACCGTGCAGCTGGTCGACTACAGCGAAAACAACCTGTCCGGCCAGTTGGCGCGGATTCATGATCAGATCGCCACGATGGTGGCGATGCCGGCCGCCGCCACGCGCAACAGCGGAATCGAGTTGGAAGCCGTGGTCCAGGCGACCGAAAGCGCCGCGAACAAGATCATGGAAGCCGCCGAAGCGATCGGCGATTGGCTGCGGGACGGCAAGCGCGACCCCGAATCATTGGAGGCCGTCGCCGAGAAGGTGAATACGATTTTCGAGGCCTGCACCTTCCAGGACGTCACCGGCCAACGCATCCGGCGCGCCATCGAACATTTGCAGCAAGTCGAAACCATGCTGACCGATCTGATGCCCGAGGACGCCGCCGCGGCTCTTGATCAGCATCCCGAGCCGGGTCCGCCGGCCGCGATCAACCCGGATCTCGTTCAGGATGATGTCGACCGCATGTTCGCCTGAGCCGCGCTGCACGCAAAGGCGACCCGCGACATCAGACGCTGCATTCGATGTGGAGCACGGTTCTCTCCACGTCACGGTGGGTCTGCACCCGCCATAACGTGGAGAGAGCCTACTCAACACCAGATGGTGCGGCTATCGTTGCGCGTCGCGTTAGAACCATAGTCACCCGAGGCGTGACCAACCGGCCAGACGATGGACCGCTATCGTCCTCTCGCCGGCACTGCCGGACTTGATCCTGCAACCGCCCCCTGGGGTTAAAGCGCGGACGGCGGGTCGAGCCCAGCAATGACGAAGGGGCCGGGATGGGCGGAGCGTCGGTCATTGGTTAGGACCGGTCCCGCACCGCCCGCCGGTTCTATCCCTGCCAGACCGCCACGTGATCCCGCGGGGCGGGGCGGGGCGCCGGCGAAACGCCCCCCGCACGCGTACCGAGATAGATAAAGCCGATGATGTCGTCCTCCGCGGGCAGGCCGATCGCTGTCTTGAACCAGGGATCGTAGGCGGGATCGCCGGTCTTCCACATGGCGCCGAAGCCCAGTGCCGGCGCGGCGAGCATGATGCTCTGTACCGCGGCCGAGGCGGCGGCGAATTGCTCGACATCGGGAATCCGGTGGCCTTTCTGAATCCGAGCCGATGCGACGACAATGACAGGGGCCCGCAGCGGCTTTTCACGTTCGCGCTGCAAGGCTTCCGCCGTCGCGGTTGGCTCGCGCCGCTTCATGGCGTCTGCCATGACCTCTCCCAGGCGGGCCCGCTGCTCGGTCGGGATGACCAGAAAGCGCCAGGGGCGCAAGCGGCCGTGATCCGGGGCACGATTGGCACTGGCAAAGATCTGATCGAGTTCTTCGTCGGTCGGCCCAGGGGACTCCAGCTTCAACGCGGAGTCCCGGCTGAGTAGCAGTTCGAGTGCGTCCATGGTCGTTCCTCCATCAACCGGGAGGACGTTAGCGCACGGGAACCGGAACGCAACAGGCAGATGCCGCAAGCGTCTCGCATCCCCGCCGTGGGGAGGCGCGTCGAACTCAGTGGGCGGTCTCGTTCGCCCGTTCGGCCAGGGCGCGACGGTTGCGCAGTTCGATCCCATGGCGGTGGATCGCAACGGCCCCGTCGCGCTTCATCTGTGCCAGGATGCGGCAGATGGTTTCGACCGTCAGGCCCAGATAATCGGCCATATCGGACCGGTTCATCGGCAATTCCAGGATCGACCGGCGGGCCGAACCATTGCGCGCATCCATGTCCAGCAGGAAGGAGGCGATGCGTTCGGTGGCTGTCTTGCGACCCAGCATCAGCAACTGCGCCCGGGCGACACGCAGATTCGTCAACGCGAATTCCCGCAGGCGCCGGGTCAATCCCAGGTGACTTTCCGCCAGGGCCTCCACCATGCGGCGTGGATAACGGCGCAAGGTCACATCGGTGACGGCTTCGGCGCCAAAGTCGAACGTGTCCAGGTCGTCCAACCCGAAGTGATCCCCTGGCAGGAAGAAGGCACCGACCTGCCGGCGGCCGTCTTCCAGCAATTTCACCGTGCGCACGCAGCCGCTCACGACCCGGTAACAAAACTGCGCCTCATCGCCCTCGGCATGAATTTCAGCCTCGCGGTGCAGATGGATCGTGGAACCGAACTGCTCCAGCAAATCCAACGCGTCCGGCGCCCGCGGGCGGGCACTGGGCAAGGTCCCCGACAGGGGGCGAGGGACGACGGTGTCCTGCCTGTCGACGGATGCGGTTGCGACAGGTTGGATGAACCCATGCATGGCTGATTCCCTGGGGCGATTGCGATAATCGATAGGTAGGTCACCCGAAGTCATCGCGACATTCGGTTGAAGCCGTACGGAATGCTACGTATGTGCCGCGAATAGGGGGGCAGTCGGGCGTGGCCGAACCAGGATTGGTTCATGTTGTGGACGACGATCAGGCGGTGCGGGACTCGCTGGCATTCCTGTTGGAATCCGCGGGGTTGGGCGCGCGCACCTACGCCTCGGCCGCCGAATTTCTAAAGGCCGCCGAAACACTGGAGTCCGGTTGCGTTCTGACCGACGTGCGTATGCCCGACATCGACGGCCTGGCCTTGCAGAAGCGACTGACGGCCTTGGGCTCGCACCTGCCGGTGATTGTCATGACCGGTCACGGCGAGGTGCCCATCGCCGTCGAAGCGCTGAAGCAGGGTGCCACCGATTTCCTGGAAAAGCCGTTCGACGACATCCGCCTGCTGGCGGTCGTCCGGGACGCGCTGCTGTCCAGCGAGAAAACCCGGGAAACCGTCTCGGTCCGCAACCATGTGGCCGCGCGCCTGGAATCTTTGACCCCGCGCGAACGGGAAGTCCTGGTGCGGCTGGTCGACGGTCAGCCCAACAAGACCATCGCGCTCGACCTGGGGACCAGTCCGCGCACCGTGGAGGTCCAGCGCGCCCGGGTGATGGAGAAAATGGCGGCCAAGAGCCTGCCCGACCTGGTACGCATGATCCTCGAGACCGGCGTGCTGCGCTGACCCGATCCGCCGTGGCGCCGCCCCCCAGCGACCCTCCGCTTCGCGTTACCGACAAAAACACATCAGCCGTCTCACGGTTGGTGCTCTCCGTCCGAGGTCAAGCTTCATACGCTTGACTCAAATCAACGCCGTCGCCGCCCAGGCGTGAAAATCTGTCGGCGGGCTCGGAAGCCGGCCTATCGTTGAGGGCGGAGCAGGCAATGGAACACGGCGGCCGCCTTATCGTGGCGGTGATAGACGACGATGAAGCTGTACGAGACTCTTTGCGCTTCCTGCTGGAAACAGCCGGCTTCGGCGTCGATACGTTTGCGTCCGCCTGCCAGTTCCTCGCCGCTTCCATCAGCCATCCATGCATCTGCCTGTTGGTCGATCAACATATGCCGCATTTGACCGGCCTCGATTTTCTGCGCCGGCTGCGCGAGATCGGACAAATGCCCCGCGTGGCCCTGATGACCGGGTCACCGTCCGCGGATCTGACGCGACAAGCCCTGGAACTGGGCGTGGTCGCGGTCCTGGAAAAGCCGCTGGCGGAAGAGACGCTGTTCGGCTTCATCGGTTATTTCACCGATTGACGAGGCGCACGCCACGGACGCCCCCCTCGATCATGCCGCGGACGCAATGTCGGCTGTGATCAGCCAGTCCCTGCCGAGGCACCTGTGCGCTCATACCGAGGATGCGATCGATTTCGCCGCCCTGCGCGGAAAGACGGTGGTGGTGATCGGCGCAGTGCATCGCCGCGGTGCATTTCCATGCGCGTCGGGACACGATTGCCTCTGTCCCTAATTCTCGATCACGCGGCTGCCCGGGTGCCTGTGACAACTGTCACGCCCTGCCCGATGATTGTGGCGCCGGTGAGCCAGTAGGTGGTGCTGGCGGAAATGGATGCGCACCGGGTCCGGATGACCGCGCATGTCGCGCCGGATTTTCAGGCTGCGTTGTATCAGTCCGCCATTCGTGAGGGATGGCCTGATCGGCCGGGCCGCGGCCGCTATCGCGGCGCCATGCGCAACGCCCCGTCCAGGCGGATGACCTCCCCGTTCAGGAACCGGTTGGTTACGATGTGTTCCACCAGTGCGGCATATTCCTCTGGCCGGCCAAGCCGCGGCGGATAGGGGATGGACGCGCCGAGACTGGCCTGCACCTCGGTGGGCAGGCTTTCCACCATCGGGGTATGGAACAGGCCGGGCGCGATGGTAACCACGCGGACCCCGGCGCGCGCCAGTTCCCGCGCCGCCGGTAAGGTCATCCCGACCACGCCGGCCTTGGATGCCGCATAGGCGGGCTGTCCGATCTGTCCTTCGTAAGCGGCGATCGAGGCGGTGTTGATGATCACCCCGCGCTCGTTCTCCTCCAGCGGGTCGGTGGCGCTCATTTCGGCGGCGGCCAGGCGCAGCATGTTGAAGCTGCCGATCAGATTGATGCGGATCACGCGTTCGAACGCGTCCAGGGACAGTGGGCCATCGCGCCCGACGATCCGCCCGGCGATGCCGACGCCCGCGCAATTGACCAGAATCCGAACCGGACCATGGGCGGTTCGGCTGGCAGCCATCGCGGCTTCGCCGGATGGGCCGTCCGCCACATCGCAGGCGATGCCCAGGCCGCCGAATCGTGCCGCGCTGGAATCCGCGGCGGCTTTGTTGATGTCCAGCACCGCCACCTTGCAGCCGCGACTGGCCAGGAGCGCGGCCGTCGCCGCGCCCAGGCCCGAGCCCCCACCCGTAACGACCGCCGCCTGTCCGTGCAGAATCATATCCGTGACATCCTGTCGCTCCCACGCGCCTCCGCGTGATTTGCACCAATCCATGCGCCCATTGACCGTGGGGCAGTGCACCGGTCAATGGATACGGCCGTTGATAATATCCCACCCGCCGTCGCGTGACGATGACCGCCCCACGGAAACCATCCCGGACAGGGGTTGTGCAAGGCACCGCGCTTGACCACCCGTCGCCTCGGCGGGACAACGGGTCCAACGCGGTTGAGGGAATGCCGGCATGAGCAACGCCACATCCTATGATGAAGCCTATGGGTCCTGCCTGCGCGATCCCGCCGCCTGGTGGGCCGAAGCGGCGGAGGGCATTTCCTGGACCAGGCGATGGGACCGTCCGTTCGACGCCTCGTTGGGCGCCTATGGCCAATGGTTCGCGGGGGGCGAGCTGAACACCTGCTACAACGCCCTGGACCGCCATGTGGAAGCCGGACGCGGGGACCAGCCCGCCCTGATCTGGGACAGCCCGATGACCGGGCGGCTCGATGTTCTGACCTACACGCAGATGCGGGACCGCACCGCGAAGGTGGCCGGTGCCCTGGCGAAGCTGGGTGTGGTCCGCGGCGACCGCGTCATCATCTATATGCCGATGGTGCCCGAGGCCGCCATCGCCATGCTGGCCTGTGCTCGTCTGGGCGCCATCCATTCCGTGGTGTTTGGCGGGTTTGCCGCCGCCGAACTGGCGACCCGCATCGCCGATGCCAAACCGAAGGTCATCGTTTCCGCGTCATGCGGGTTGGAACCGGGACGGATCGTCAAATACAAACCCCTGCTGGACGGCGCGATCGAAATGTCGCCGCACAAGCCGGATGCCTGCCTGATCCTGCAACGGGATCAATCGCCGGCCGAACTTACCCCCGGTCGCGATCACGACCTGCTGGCAGCCGAGGCCGCTGCCCTGCCGCATGGCTGTGTGCCGGTGCTGGCGACCGACCCACTCTATATCCTGTACACGTCCGGCACGACGGGGCGCCCCAAGGGCGTGGTGCGCGACAATGGCGGCCACGCGGTTGCCCTCTGGAATTCGATGAAGATGCTCTACGGATGCGACACCGGCGATACCTATTGGGCGGCGTCGGATGTCGGCTGGGTCGTGGGGCACAGCTATATCGTCTACGCGCCGCTGCTGCGCGGCTGCACGTCCATTATGTATGAGGGCAAGCCGGTCGGCACGCCCGATGCCGGCGCGTTCTGGCGAGTCTGTGCTCAGCATCGGGTAAAAGTTCTGTTCACCGCGCCGACCGCGATGCGGGCGATCAAGCAGCAGGACCCCAACGGCAAGCTGTCCGCCAACTACGATCTGTCGGGACTGGAAGCGCTCTACCTGGCCGGGGAGCGCTGCGATCCGCCGACCGCGGTCTGGGCGGCCGAGATGCTGAAGAAGCCCGTGGTCGATCACTGGTGGCAGACCGAAACCGGTTGGGCGATCACCAGCGGATTCCGCCAGTTCGGGCTGTTTCCGTTCAAGCCGGGGTCTGGTGGAAGGCCGAGCCCGGGGTATGATTTGCATGCGTTGGATGATGATGGGGTGGTGTTGCCGCGGGGCGCGACGGGCAATCTGTCGATGAAACTGCCGCTGCCGCCAGCCTGCGGCCCCACGCTGTGGCAGAACGACGATGGCTACCGGTCGTCTTATCTGGCGGATTTTCCAGGATGGTACCGCACCGGTGACGCCGGCATGATCGACGCGGACGGCGATGTCTGGGTGATGGGGCGCACCGATGATATCATCAATGTGGCCGGCCATCGGCTGTCCACGGGGTCCATGGAGGAGGTGCTGGCGTCGCACCACGATGTCGCGGAATGCGCGGTCATCGGCGCCAAGGACGAGTTGAAAGGGCAAACGCCCGTCGGCCTGGTGGTGTTGAAATCCGGCGTGAACCGCCCGGACATCGACATCACCACGGAGTTGGTGGCGCTGGTGCGGGAGCGGATCGGCCCCGTTGCGTCGTTCCGCGATGCGCGTGTGGTGACCCGGCTGCCCAAGACCCGATCAGGGAAAATCCTGCGTGCGACGATCCGCAAGATTGCCGATGGGGAAACCGTGCCGGTGCCGCCGACGATCGAGGATCCGGCGACGTTGGACGAAATCAGCAAGGTGTTCCGTGGCTAGTTCGGCGATCCGCCGTTACGCTGCTCCGTCCGTGTCGCAGAACTGGTAAGAACCCATGGCCCGTCTGAGCGTCAACCTCAACAAGATCGCCCTCTTGCGCAACTCCCGGCGAACCGGGGTGCCCGACCTGCTGCATTTCGGCCGGCTCGCGCTTGATTCCGGGGCCGAGGGCCTGACCGTGCATCCTCGCCCAGACGAGCGGCACATCCGCCGGTCGGACGTCCCGGGACTTGCGGCGGTCCTGCACCCTTACCGCCCGACCGCGGAATTCAACATCGAGGGCTACCCCGACGAACGCCTGATGGAGATTCTGCGGGAAACCACGCCGGAGCAATGTACCTTGGTGCCGGATGCACCGGACGCATTCACGTCGGAGGAAGGGTGGAAACTGATCGGCGAGCAGATGATCTTGGCCAGGACCTCGATTGCCGCGATCAAGGCGCTGGGGTGCCGGGTGATCCTGTTCATCGACCCTGATCCCGCCGTGCCGCCGCTCGCGCGCGAGTCCGGCGCCGACGGGGTGGAGATCTACACCGGCGCCTATGCGGCCGCCTTCCGCCAGAACGACCACGCGGGAATTTTGGCCGCGATCGCCGAAACGTCTCGGCAGGCCGCCAGGCTTGGGTTGGTGGTGAACGCCGGGCACGATCTTAATCTGCTCAATCTGCCGCCGTTGATGGAGGCGGTGCCGGAACTGGCGGAGGCGTCGATCGGCCATGAATTGACCGCGGATGCGCTGGAAATGGGATTTGCCGCCACGGTCGCGGCCTATGCGCGCGCATTGGGGACGACAACCATGCGCACGCGACCCTGACGGCCGCGTTCGGGTTGCCGGACGCCCTGTTGCGGGCGTCCCATTGAGTGCGAGAAGGGCTTGCCATTCGATTGGGCTCAATGGTAAGGAACGTATCATGAACAATGATAACGGCCCGACGGGCGGCGACCCGACCGACAACTTCATTCGATCCAACACGATCAAAATTCCAGCGGTTCTGGCACTGGATGGCACCGATGCGATCGCGATCGTCGCCGGCATGATCACCAATCCTGCTCGGATTCCGGTGCGGATCGACTATGGTCATACGGGTCAACCCGGACGGGCCGAGGCGGTTGACCCTATGCGGGATGCAGAAAGGGCGGCGCCTTCCTCCCCCGCTGTGTCCGGGCCGAACGACGATGACAGCAATCCTGACTCCGGCCGCAGCATGGCGCCACGCAGACGGCGACGATAGGCAGCCGACCCAAAAGCCGCACCGGTCGTCGCGGTCGATCGCCTGTTTGGTCGGTCGCGCGGGGCGGCGTAAATATTAGCGAAATATTCTCTCTTTCCGCGTTACTCCTGTAACCCAAAGCAGGCTGACTGGACGACTCGATACGAAACGTCCGTCAATCGGAAGGGAAGTCCATGATTGCGCTATCGATCATCGCAATTCTGTTGCTCGGGCTCGTGGGTCTTTACATCCACGACCGCATGCAGACCACGCATACGATCCTGCGCAACTACCCGATTCTTGGCTATTTCCGCTATTTCGCCGAGACGATGGGTGAGTACATGCGGCAATACCAATACCTGCCGGACTGGGCTGAACGCCCTTTCAACCGCCTGGAGCGCGCCTGGGTCTATCGATCGGCCAAAGGCGTGTCCAACCTGACCAGCTTCGGCAGCGAAAACGTTCCCAGCTTCGTGTTTCGCAACGCGGCCTTCCCGGTGCTGGATGAGGACAGGAAGCCGTTCCCCGGCAAGCAGATCGGCGTCACGCAGGGGCCGGGCGCCTGCCGTATCCCCTATGTCGCCACCAGTTTGTTCAATATCAGCGGCATGAGCTACGGCGCGCTGAGCCATGCCGCGGTCTCTGCCCTGTCGCGCGGCGCCAGGCACGCCGGCATCTGGATGGCGACCGGCGAGGGGGGCCTATCTCCCTACCACCTGGAAGGCGGGTGCGACATCGTCATGCAGATGGGAACCGCGAAATACGGCGTGCGCGATGAGCACGGCAATCTGTCGGAGGGGCGGCTGCGAGAGATCGCCGCCCATGACCAGGTCCGGATGTTCGAGGTGAAGCTCGCGCAAGGTGCGAAGCCCGGCAAGGGCGGCATCCTGCCTGGCATTAAGGTAACGCCGGAAATCGCCGCCATCCGGGGAATCCCCGTCGGTCAGGACAGTATCAGCCCCAACCGACACCTCGATATCGGCAATATTCAGGAACTTGGCGCGTTTGTGGATCGGGTCCGCACGATCACCGGCAAGCCGGTCGGCGTGAAATTCGTTGTCGGCGATCCGGGCTTCCTGGACGATTGGTTCACCGATTGCGTCGCGCATCCGGAGCATTGTCCGGACTACATCCAGGTCGACGGCGGCGAAGGTGGCACCGGTGCCGCGCCGGCTGCGCTGATCGATTACGTCGGTCTGCCGATCACCGAGGCCCTGCGCCATGTCGTCGCGGCGCGGGAACGGCATGGTTTAAAGGATCGCATCCGGATCGTCGCCTCCGCCAAGCTGATCACGCCGGACAAGGTGGCCTGGGCCTTGTGCATGGGGGCGGATTTCGTGTCGTCGGCGCGGGGCTTCATGTTCAGCCTGGGGTGCATCCAGGCGATGAAATGCGGGTCCGGCCTGTGCCCGACCGGGGTGACATCGTCGAAGGAGCGATTGATTGCCGGCCTGGACCCAACGGACAAGGCGGCTCGGGTCGCCCGTTATGCCATCCGGGTGCGGGAGGAGGTCGAGGTCATCGCCCATGCCTGCGGTGTGGCGGACCCGACCGGCTTTCTGCCGCGTCATGTGACGAATATCGAACGCGGTGTGGGCGGTTTCCGGGCGGCTCAGTCGGGCGACTGAGCACCAGGGGTGGCCTATTCGATTGGGCCTATTCGATTTGGCTTATTCGGGCAAACCGCCGAGGCGCAGGCGTTGAGCGAATTCATCCCGCATGGCGCCTCGCAACGGGGTGTTCTTGCGGAACCGGGACACGCGGAAATCCGGATCCATCTCCAGCAGTTGCTGGGCGAATTCCCGCGCCTCATCCAGGCGTCCCAGCACGACCAGGCTGGCAATCAGGGTCCGCAGATTGGACGTCTGCGTGCCGTTATGCGCGGCGGACAGGCGGCCCCAGCTGGCGGCTTCCTCATAGTTGCCGTTGATGTAGTGGGCTTGCGACAACACATGCTCATGCCAGTAGCAATCCGGCCCGATCGGCGACAGCCGCACCGCCTGTTGCGCCCGGACCAGTGCGGTCTCCGCATCGCCCATGAAACCGCGGGTCAGGCTGCTGAAGCTCCACGCCCAGGCGCAGCTCGGTCCGGCGGCCAGGGCACGCTCCTGGAATTCGGTCGCGGTCCGGTAGTCTTTTTTCAGATAGGACTGGGTATGGCCATAAACCGCGAGTGCCAGCGCGTCGTTCCCGTCACGCTCGATCGCGGCCAGGGCAGACACCGCGGCATGGCGGGCGTCGGCCTGTGGATCATCGGACCAGCCTTGGCCGATACAGGTGACGTGCCAATACGCGGTATGGCAATGGGCCGGCCCGAAGGTCGGCTCGATCTCCGTGGCCTGGCGCAGCAGGTCCCGCGCCTTGAAGAAAGAGGCCCGATCGGTCCGGTAGATCAGATCCAGCGCCTGCAAGGTCAGGTCATAAGCGGTCAGGCTGTCGGGGCGCAGGCGGCCGATCCGCAGCAACTCCCGCTCCAACACCTGTGGCGCAACGGCGGTCGCCACTTGCAGGGCGATGCGATCCTGCAGGTCGAACAGATCCGCCATGCCGCCGTCGAATCGCTCCGCCCAGATCACCCGGGCGGTTTCGGCCTCATTCAGTTCGACCGAGATACGCAGCCGATCGCGGGAGCGACGGACGCTGCCATGCAGGACGTAGCGGACGTCCAGGTCGTGGCGGATGCGCCGTAGGTCGACCGGCAGGCGGGCGAATCCCAGTGTGGAACTGCGGGAAACAACGAGCAGGTCCTTCAGGCCGCCCAGAATCCGGATGATGTCGTCCACGATTCCTTGGGAGAAATAGTCCCCTTCTTCGTCGTCCTGCATCGTGCGGAACGGCAACACGGCCAGGGACGCACGCCGATCCGCGGTACTGGCCGGCGGGATCGCGGGCCGGGCTTTCACGATTGGCGGGGTGCCGGCCCAGCTCTGACATTCCTCCGCCGAGATCGAGAAGACGACCACCGGGTCGCGCAGGTTCTTTAGCTGCGGCTGCCCGATCTTGCTGAAGTTGGCGGTAACGGCATGGCTGACCTGATCGTAGACCGCTTCGGAGAGAAATATACTCCCCGGGGTGGCTATCTGTTCCAGGCGGGCCGCGACGTTGACGGCATTGCCGCCGGTATGGCCGCGCTGGACCAGGACCTCCCCGGCGTTGATTCCGATTCGGTACTCGATCCGCCGATCCGGCGGCAGGGCGGCCGACCTCCTGGCGGCATCGCTTTGCACACGGAGCGCGCATCGCAGCGCTTCGACCGCGCTGGGGAATTCGGCCATCAGCCCATCGCCGGCAAATGAGAAGACGCTGCCCTGGGATTTTTCGATTTCCTGGACCAGCCTGTCCATTTCCACGCCGACGCGGCTGTGGGTGGCTTCCTCATCGTCGTTCATCAAGGCGCTGTACCCCTTGATGTCAGCCGCGAGTATGGCCGCAAGTCGGCGACTGACCGGCCCCGATCCGGGCGATCCTTCAAGACTCGACGGTTCCGCGTCCCTTTGGATAATGTCCATATCCGCACTCGAGCCACAGGCGTTTGATCAGCCCGGTTCGCTAGCAATAATGCCCAGTCTGGGCATTCGTTAACCGGGCACTCGCTAAAACACGACATCGACATCTTATATCACTGGACCCCAACAGGGCAATACGGCGGGTTCGTGGGTAATGACCGGGCGGTAGATCCGGCCCGGACGCGCCACCTCCCGCTCCGTGGGCCGGCGGAAGATCTGTCTACCGGGGGAACGTCCCGCGTTCTGTGATCCGGATCACAGAAAAATGTGAAACCAGCCGTTCGCTCGGCGGACCAGGGACGCCTTGATCGCCCGATATATCTCCCAAAAAAACATATCGAAAGTAGAATGGCGAAAAAATCGCGTCAATTCTGATTGTGTGAAGTAAATCACATCCAGAGTGAGAGATGCGCCCTAGCCTCCGCCCATCACCGAACAACAACTGTCGGTCTTGGAGGATCCAAAAATGAAAATCTCCCTCGCCCCCATCAGCATTGCCGACAAGGGCGTCGTGAAGCTCGGCTCCGGGAACATCCAGGACATGCGCGTCGCGCTGCCGACCCGCGCGATCGCCGACAAGGGCGCCGTGAAGCTCGGTTCCGGGAACATCCAGGACATGCGCGTTGCGCTGCCGACCCGCGCGATCTCCGATAAGGGTGCCGTGAAGCTCGGTTCCGGGAATATCCAGGACATGCGGACGGCCTGACTTTGTCGGACCCGACGAACGACCCCGAGGAACCGCTTCTCCGGTTCTATCGATTGATCCCCACTGCCCCCGAACCGCGCCGAGCGGATCGGGCGGCGGGCGGGTTGATCCCGACGAGGGCGTTACGGTACTGCGATCCGCTTACCTCCGCCACCGCGTTCGGATGGTGGGCGTTCCCACCGATCGGCCTCAGCCTGATGTGGGATGGCGGCACGGGTGTCTTCTGGACGCCTGAGGGCGGCGATACGTGGTATCCGCTCAAATCAGCGCAATTTCCCGATTTCGCGGACTATTTCGCCTCCATCGCGCCGGGCGAAGCCGCAAACTATCCGCCGCCGTTTCTGCTCAGCACGATCGAGCCGGCCATCGTCCAGATCTGGACTGGCTGGGTGGTTCGCACCAAGCCGGGATGGAGCACTCTCATTCGCCAGCCGGCCAATTTCCCGCGGCCGCAGGGGATAGACTACTTCGAGGGAATTATCGAGACCGACAAGTGGTTTGGACCGCTCTTTATTAACGTCCGCTTGACGAAGACAGACATACCGATTCTTCTTCGGGCTGAGCTTCCATTGCTACAAGTCACGCCAATCTTACGTGCGCATTACGCTGAGACCCTGATGAACAACGTAGACATCATCGGTGACCCATCCGATTGGACCGATGATGACTGGAACGCGTTTCACAAGACTGTCGTGGCCCCGCACACAATGGACTTCCGGCCCGCCGGCCTGTATGCGACGTCCGCGCGACGCCGGCGCAAGCAGGACGACTGATCGAGGCCCGCGCGCCTCTGCCGCGACAATAATCCCGCGCGCCTCTGCCGCGACAATAATTCCGCGCACTACCGTCGCGACAGTAACCCCACGCACTACCGTCGCGACAGTACTCCATCGCGGCCTCTACTCAATCAGTCCGCCATGCGCCATTCTGCTGGGTGAACTTTGTTGCCCCAGAGGACCTCACGGTTGATCGATTCGCAGGCGACGTTGGTGGATACAAACGGGCAGGTCCCACCTGGCACGGACAGCATTCTGCCCCGTTCGCAACGCCCCAGTTACAATAGCATCGCGGCACCGAACCGCGCGCCGCCCCGCCGGTCCCGCGGAACAACCGCTGCCTCGGGTCGTTCGCGATGAACGCTCGCTACCGCGGCATCATCCTTATCCTGATCTCTTACGCTTTGCTGACCGGCGAAACCGTCGCAATCCATCAGATCGGGCACGCCGCGACGCCGCTGCAATTCATCCTGATGCGCAATCTCGGGGGCGTGGTCCTGGTGCTGATCCTGGCACGCAATACCGGCCTTGCGGTCTTCCGCACTGGCACGTTGTGGCTGCAATTCGTCCGGGCCGGGCTGACCATGGTCTCGCTGTGGGGTCTTTTCTACGGCTTCGCCGCACTGCCCTTGGCCGATGCAACCGCGGTGACCTACACGCGGGCGGTTTTCCTCAGCATTCTCGCGGCTGTAATCCTGAAGGAATATGTTGGCCTCGGCCGCTGGTTTGGCATCGTCGCTGGCGTGATCGGAGGCCTGATCGTCGTCAAACCCGCATTCGCCGAATGGCGCCCCGATTATCTGATCGCGCTGGCCGGCGCGGCGATGAACGCTGGCGCCATGGTGGCGACCAAGGTGCTGGAACGCCGCGATTCCACCCTGACCATCATGGCCTGGTTGACGGCGCTGTCGATGGTGGCCTGCGTTCCTGGCCTCTTTACACCCTTGCCACCATGGGAAACCTGGCCCTGGCTGCTCGCGATCTCCGTACTCGGTACGTCGGGCCTGTATATCGGGCTGATGGCGATCCGGGCGGCGGAACTCTCGGTGCTGGCACCGTTCGACTACACGCGGCTGATCATGGCCGCCGGATTGGGACTGGTGTTTTTCGGCGAGTCCCCCGATCTGGTCGGTTTCATCGGCGCGGGTGTCATCACCGTTGCCTGTATGGCCGCGGCGATGTCCGGCCGGCGGCCGGCTCCGGTGCGGGTGGGATAAGCCACACCGGCGAGCACCCTCGGCCCCTATTCGTCGATCGGCGGCGGCTCGTGCGCGGTCACTGGCGGCAATGGGCCATCGAACCGCTCGATGCCAACCAGGCAGCTTTGAGCAACCGGTCCCTGCCCCAGGCGCGACGTCCCGATGTCCAGGGTCAGGACATTCGGATTGCCATGCACGCACATTTCGTCCAACGGATCGAACCAGGCCCCGGTCGGCAGCACCGCGATGCCGCGCAACCGGTCCCCGGCCAATTGCACGCCGGCCAGGCAAGACCCACGATCGTTGAACACCCGCACGATATCGCCCGCCTTGACGCCCAACGCGGCCGCATCGTCCTGGTGCAGGATCAGCGGCTCCCGCCCCTTGATCTTGCTGGCCTTGCTGACACCGACATGATCCATCTGTCCGTGCAGACGCGTTGCCGGTTGGGCGGACAGCAGATGGAACGGATACCGGGCGGCGAGCGGTGAGCGCAGATACTCGTTCGGCCGGAACCATGTCGGATGACCGGGGCAGTCATCGTATTGGAAGCTATCGATCGTGGGGGATGCCAGCTCAATCCGCCCCGACGCGGTGTTGAGCGGCTTGCCCGCCGGGTCGGCCAGGAACTCGGCATAGGGGACGAAATCCGCCTCGGTCAGCGGGACCTCGACATGGCCCTCGGCCCAGAAGCGGTCGAAGTCGGGCACGGCGATGCCCATGTCGTCGCACTGGCGGGTCCAGCGGCCATACATGTGACGCAGCCAGGCGGCGGTATCGCGCTGTTCCGTATAGCGGTCCCGCACCCCCAGGGCATCGGCGACGTCGGACAGAATGGCGAAGTCGTCGCGCGCCTGGCCTTGCGGCGCCACCACCCGCTTCATTGCCATCACGTAGCGGTCTCGCGCGCTGGAGGCGATGTCGTTACGCTCCAACGTCGTCGTCGCGGGCAACACGATGTCGGCGTGGCGCGCGGCGGGGGTCCACCAGGGTTCGTGCACGACGATCGTTTCGACACGAGACCAGGCGCGCCGGAAGCGGTTCAGGTCCTGGTGGTGGTGAAACGGATTGCCGCCCGCCCAATGGATCAGGCGGATATCCGCGTAGGTCAGACGCCTGCCATTGTAGTCGTATTCCTGGTTCGGCTTCTCCAGCAGATCCGTCACGCGGGACACCGGGATGAAGCTGTTGGCACGGTTCGGCAGTGCCGGCAGCCCGACCGAGGGTACTCGGGTGCGCGGAGTGCCCATGCCGCCGCTGCTGCCGTGGCCGAAGCCAAAGCCAAGCCCGGGCTTGCCGATTGTACCGAGCAGGGAGGCGAGGGCGATGGTCATCCAGTAGGGTTGTTCTCCACGTTCCGCACGCTGCAACGCCCAGCAGGCGGCCATGAAGGTGGGCGTTCCCCCTGCCTCGCGGGCGAGACGCAGGATGGTTTCGGCCGGCACACCGGATTCCGCCGCGGCCCAGGCCGAGGTTTTCGGCACACCGTCACTTTCCCCCAGCACATAGGCGCGCAGACGGTCATAGCCGATGGTGCAGCGGTCGAGGAAATCGCGGTCGATCAGATTTTCCGTGATCAGGACATGCGCCATCGCCAGCATCATGGCGGTGTCGGTGCCGGGGATGATCGGCACCCACTCGGACGGCACATCATCCGGCATGTCTTCGCGGATCGGCGAGATGTTTACGATCCGCACGCCGGACGCGGCGGCCTGGCGCAGCAGCGGGCCCATGCCGTGCTCTCCCCCGCCGCCGTTGATGATCTGGCCGTTGCGCACCGGGATGCCGCCGAAGCAGAGCATCAGGCGGGCGTGGCGCGCGATGGCGCGCCAATCGACGATCGGGCTGATCAGGCAATCGGTGTCGCCGACGATGCGCGGCAGCAATGCCTGAGCACAGGAATAGGAGTAACTGCCGATGCTGCTGGTAAATCCGCCGGACGCGGCGAGAAAACGTTGCACCTGAGTCTTGGCATGGTGGAATCGCCCGGCCGAGGACCACCCATACGACCCACCATAGATGCTGGCGGGGCCATGCGTATCGCGAACCCGGGCGATTTCCTCGGCCACGAGGCGGGTTGCCGTGTCCCAATCGACCGGCACGAAGGGTTCCGTGGCACGTAGGGTGCCGCCGGCGCGATCGCCGTGGAGCCACCCCTTGCGTACATAGGGTCGATCGATCCGCATACGACCATGCACGGCCTCGGCTGTTCCGTGGATGATCGGTGACGGATCGGGGTCATTCGCGAACGGACGCACCGCTTGGATGCGGCCGTCTTGCACCTCGGCGGTGAAGGCGCCCCAGTGGGACACATTTTGGATCAGATCGAGCATCCGGTCAGGATGTTGCAGCGCAACAGTCTCGGCAAGGGGGGATGCGACAGGGGGGATGCGCGGGGAAGAGCCGGCCGGAATCCCGGCGCACGCCGGCGGCCCCAACCGTTGACCGATGCTCGCGGCCCTCCCCCCTTTGGCAATGACGGTGACGGGACACGACCGGTCGATGGTTAGGGCCGATTGGGATCAGTATCCCTGGGCGTGATCCACCTGGTTCAGCAGCGCCTCGCCTGCCCGGAAGCGGCGGACATTTTCGGCGAACGTGGACACGATTGTCTCCAGGCTTGCCGTGCTGGAACAATGCGGTGTCACGTAGACGTTGGGGCGCGCCCAAAGCGGGTGATCCGGCGGCAGCGGCTCCTTCGGAAACGCGTCCACCGTGGCGGCACGCAACTGTCCGCTGTCCAGGGCCGCCAGCAGATCGGCCTCGACCAGATGGCCGCCGCGCGCGCAATGGATCAGCACCGCGCCGAAGGGCAGCCGATTGAAGCAGCTCTTGCCCAGAATCCCGCGGGTCGCAGCCGTCAGGGGCAGCAGATTGACCAGGATTTCCGTGCCCGACAAGAAACGATCAAGCCCGTCCATGCCGGCATGGCAGGTCACGGCGGGCAGGTCGTGCAGGGTCCGCGACCAAGCATGCACCTGGTAGCCAAGCTCGGCGATACGCTGACAGGTCAGAGTCCCCATCTGGCCCAACCCCATCACGCCGACCCGCAGCTCATGCGCCGAACGCATCGGCTTGTAGTCCCATCGATGATCGCGCTGGGCGGCGAGGAAATGGGCGACGTCGCGGTGGTGGAACAGCACCCAGCACAGCACGTAATCGGCCATCCGGGCGGCGAAGTCGTCATCCACGACCCGCACCAGCGGAACATGGTTCGGCAGTTCCGGGTCCAGCAGGAAATGGTCGAACCCCGCGCCGGTGGCGGAGATCAGCTTCAGGTTGGGGAACGGGCGCAGGAAACCCGGCTCCATACGAAAGACGATGCAGATATCCACAGCCTGTGGATCGCCGGTTTCGGGCCATTCATGCACGGTCTCGTTGGGTAAGGCGGCCCGGATGCCGTCGATCAGGTCGTTGCCATAGGCGGTGTGCAGGCGCGCGAGGATTGTCATGCTGCGGCCTTCCCTACATCCGTCCGCCATCGACGACCCATAACTGGCTGGTACACATGCGGCTGTCGTCGGCGGCGAGCCACAGCACCATCCGCGCGACATCCTCCGGCACCAGTTTGGCCTTCAGGCATTGGGCCCGGAGCAGTTGTTCCTCGGCGTCCGGCGTCAGCCACAGATCGATCTGCCGCTGTGTCATGATCCAACCTGGGATGACGGTGTTGACCCGGATCCCATCGGGCCCCAGGTCGCGGGCCATGCCCTTGGTCAGGCCCTCGACCGCGGCCTTGGCGGTGGTGTAGGCCGGCATGCCACCCGAATTGGTGTGCCAGGAAATCGAGCCGAAATTGATGACGGACCCGCCGCCCGCCGCTTTCATCATCGGCGCCACCGCCTGGATGGCGAAGAACTGGTGCCGCAGATTGGTGGCCATGCGTTCATCCCAATACTCGACCGTGACGTCCTGGTAACCGTGCCGCTGGTCGTTGGCGGCGTTGTTCACCAGCACCGTGATCGGGCCTAGGACCGCGGCCGTGGATGCCATGGCGGCCTGCAAGGCGGCGATGTCTCGGATATCGCAATGCCGATAGTGCGGCGCTGGATGTCCCGCTGCCCGCAAGGTTTCCACCAGGGTGTTGGCCGCGTCGTCGGCGATATCGACGAATGCAACCTTGGCGCCCTGGCGGGCAAACTGGGTGACTTCCTCGGCACCGATGCCGCTGGCGCCGCCGGTGACGAACACGACGCGGTCGCGCAGGCTTGGATAGACGGCATAAGGCTGGCTCATGGCATTCGTTTCCGCAATTCGGCGATGATCCGGTCGGCGATGATATCGGGGGATGCCGTGACCGCGACCACGATGGGAGATTCGTCGGTGCCAGGCTCTTCCAAGGTCGCAAACTGGCTATCCAGCAAACCGGGTGGCATGAAATGGTCCGTTCTGACCTTCAGTCGCTCACCGATCGTGTCCACCGAACCGGTCAGGTGCACCAGGACAACGTCGGGGCGGTGACCGATCAGGATATCCCGATAGGCGCGCTTCAGAGCGGAACAGGCGACGACCAGGGGTTGGCCTGACGCGCGCACCGCGTCGATTTCGGCCGCGATAGCGTGGAGCCAGGGCCAGCGATCCGCGTCGGTCAGCGGCGTGCCGGCGCGCATCCGGGCGACGTTTTCAGGTGGATGGAATGCGTCGCCTTCCAGCAAACGCCATCCCATCCGCTCCGCCAGGGTAGCGGCGATGGTGGTCTTGCCGCTGCCGGAGACCCCCATCACCACAACGACGCTCATCCCTTTTTCGGCGCCTCGACATGGCCGCCAAAACCGAATCGCATCGCGGACAGGACTTTTTCCGCGAATGTGTGCTCCTGCCGGGAGCGGAATCGCACGAACAGCGACGCGGCCAGGACATCGTCCGGAACCGCTTCCTCGATCGCCGCTTCGATGGTCCAACGTCCTTCGCCGGAATCATCGACATGGCCGGAGAACCCGTCCAACCCCTCATCGGTGGCGAGCGCGGAGGCGGTGAGGTCCAGCAGCCAGGAGGTGACGACACTGCCGCGACGCCAGACCTCGGCAATGTCGCCCACATTCAGGTCGAAGCGTTCGGCTTCCGGCAGCTTGGGGGACGCGCGGTGCTTCAGGATGTCGAAGCCTTCCGCCATTGCCTGCATCATGCCGTATTCGATGCCGTTATGGATCATCTTCACGAAATGCCCGGCGCCCACCGGGCCGGCATGGATGTAGCCATACTCGGCGCGCGGGTCACGGCCTTCGCGGCCTGACGTGCGCTCGATGGAGCCCAGGCCCGGGGCCAGCGCCTTGAAGATCGGGTCCAGATGGGTCACCGCGTCGGTGTCGCCACCGATCATCAGGCAGTAACCCCGCTCCAGCCCCCAAACGCCGCCGGAGGTGCCGACGTCCAGATAACGGATGCCCTTGGCGGCCAGCGTCTGACCGCGGCGGACGTCGTCCTTATAATAGGTGTTGCCACCGTCGATGATGATGTCGCCCTTGCCCAGCATGCCGGAGAGGGCGTCGATCGTGTCCTCGGTGATCTTGCCGTGCGGCAGCATGATCCAGACGGTTTTCGGTCCGCCGGACAGTTTGGCGACCAGGTCGGCCAGATTGGCGGCGCCGGTGGCTCCGTCCTGGCCCAGGCCGTCGACGACCGCGGCGTTTGCGTCCCACACCACGGTGGAATGTCCGGCGCGCATCAGCCGCCTTGAAATATTGGCGCCCATGCGGCCAAGCCCAACCACGCCGATCTGCATCTTCGGCCCTCCCGTTGCGTCATCGCTGCGCGCAAACTGCCATATGCGTGGGGGTTGGCAAGAACCCTTGGGGAAAGGCGGGGCTTCCGCCCCGGACCCCGACCGGGGCTTTGCCCCTGGACCCCACCAAGGACGACGGCCCTTGGAACCGGAATATTGTTGCCATCAGGATGGGGGCCTACACGGACGGTGAGAGGTCAGTGTAGGCCCCCATCCTGATGGCAACCAAAGAATCGCATTCCAAAGGCCGCGCCTTTGGCGGGTCCAGGGCAGAGCCCTGGCCGGGGTCCGGGGCGGGAGCCCCGCCCTTCCCCCAGGGCTTGAACTTACCGACCACCGCGCGCAGGCTTCCCACCTGCCGCCTCAGACACAGAAAGGGAAACGACCATGGCACTGACCGTCCAACACGTTCACCTCAAGACTCCCGACCCACAGAAAACCATCAAGTATTACATCGACAACTTCGGTGCCACGATCAAGGGTGAAATGGCCGGCCGCGGCTATCAGCTCGACCTGCACGGGCTGCAACTGAACATCACCACCCTGATCTCCACCCAGAACCACGAACAGCATTACGGCATCGAGCACATGGCCGTGGTCACCGACGACTATCCCGGCACCATGGCACAGCTTCGCGCCAACGGGGTGAAGATCCTGGAGGAACTGCCGCCCACCAACGGCCGCCATGTCGCGTTCGTGGAAGCCCCGGACGGCGCGCAAATGGAAATCATCGAAAAAGTATAGGATCCATCCCATGGCCCTGAAAGACCGGATCCCGTTTGGCGTGTCGCTGCCGCACCGCTCGCCCGATACGATCGGCATGGCAGTTGTCCATACAGTTGCCCAACGCGCGGAGGCACTCGGCTTTCGCGATCTGTGGGTGACGGAAAACACCATGGACCACGTCACCTGCTTCGATCCTGTCGTCGTGCTGACCTACGCCGCCGCCGTGACCAGCCGTATCGGGCTGGGCGCGTCGGTGGTCGT
>CAMBXJ010000012.1 GCA_945871455.1 Asaia bogorensis | reverse complement strand
ATGCCGTCGCGGTGATCGAGCAGTTGCAGCCGCGCGTGGTGCTGCCGATGCATTACTTCACCCGCGACGTCCTGGCGCGGTTCCTGGACATGGTGCGCGGACGTTACGCGATCGAAGTGAGGGATTCCCCGGAGATGGAGATATCCCGCATGACTTTGCCGGATAGTCCGACGGTGATCGCGATGACCGGCGGGTATTGAGACGCGGCACGTCCGACCGCGTCGCCCCCCTCCCGAGAGTGCCGAGCGGTGCCGTTCAGTACGACTTCGGCAGGTCCAGGACTCGTTCCGCCAGATAGGACAGCACCAACTCCCGGCTGACCGGCGCGATGCGGGGCAGCATGCTTTCGCGGAACAGCCGCTCGACGTGGAATTCCTGAGCGTAGCCCATGCCGCCATGGGTCAGCACGGCTTGTTCCGCCGCGCGATAGCCGGCCTCGGCCGCCAGGTATTTGGCGGCATTCGCCTCTGCCCCGCACTCCATCCCCTGGTCGTATTTCCAGGCGGCCTTGAACACCAGCAGGTCGGCCGCTTCCAGTTCCGCCCAGTTGCGAGCAAGCGGATGCTGGATGCCCTGGTTCTGTCCGATCGGGCGGCCAAACACCACCCGCTCCCGCGCATACTTTGCCGCCCGCGACAGCGCCGCCCGTCCGATGCCGATCGCCTCGGCCGCGACCAGCACGCGTTCGGGGTTCAGTCCATGAATGATGGCGCGGAAACCTTCACCTTCTTCCCCGATGCGGTCTTCCACCGGCACCCGCATGTCCTCAAAGAACACCAGGTTCGAATCCACCGCGTGCCGGCCCATCTTGTGGATCAGCCGCACGTCCGCATGGGTTCGGTCGAGGTCGGTGTAGAACAGGGTCAGCCCGTGCGACTTGCGCTTGACCTTGTCCAACGGCGTGGTCCGCGCCAGCAGCAAAATCTTGTTCGCGACCTGCGCGGTTGATGTCCAGATCTTGGAGCCGTTGATCCGGTAATGGTCGCCATGCCGGTCCGCGCGGGTCGTCAGTGCCATCGTGTTGAGGCCGGCATTCGGCTCCGTCACGCCGAAACACGCCTTGTCCTTGCCGGCGATCAATGGCGGCAGCATGCGCTGCTTCTGCGCGTCCGTGCCGTGCACCACCACCGGGTTCAGGCCGAAGATATTGATGTGGACGGCGCTCGCCCCGCTCATGGCCGCGCCGGATTCGGCAATGGCCTGCATCATCAGCGAGGCTTCGACAATGCCCAGGCCGGCGCCGCCATAGGCTTCCGGCATGGCAATGCCGAGCCAATTGCCCTCGGCTAGGGCGTCGAAGAAGGCGTGCGGGAAGGTGGCGGTGGTCTCTCGTTCCAGCCAGTAGGTGTCGTCGAACCGCTGGCACAGCCGCTGAATTTCATCGCGGATTTGGACTTGATTGCCGGTGAGGTTGAAATCCATGGATGGGACGCTTTCCGAGCCAACAGGGTTAGGACGTGTTGTCACATCCTATACGCGAATCGGGGCGCGCGGGAAATCTGTACGAGTGACGGCGGATTGGAGGGGCACATTTACCAGCCGGCGGATAGATTGACGCACGGGCCGCTGCCTCCCCGTCATGGCGGGTGCAGACCCGCCATCCACGTCTTGCGCGGTTGCAGTCTGAGAAAGTCATGGATGCCGGCCTTTGCCGGCATGACGTGGGGGCAGCGCCGGGGGGCATTGCGTTGGCCGGTGGGTCTCAGACGGGGTCCATCAATGGCACCAGATGAGACAGGAACGTCTCCGCGCACGCCCTCCACGAATACCGCTCCGCATGTGCTCTGCACGCTCGCCTATCCGCTGTCAGGGCGTCGAGGGCCGCGACGCGCAGGTCGGCATTCACCGAGCCGATCTTGCCGACCGCATCCGCCAACACGTCCTTGGGTCCGGTCACTGGGAACGCGGCAACCGGCGTGCCGCATGCCAGGGACTCCAGGATGACCAACCCGAATGTGTCGGTCAGGCTGGGAAACACGAACACATCCGCGCTGGCATAGGCGCGGGCCAAGGCTTCCCCATGGCGCGGGCCGGTGAAGGTCACCTTCGGATAGGCCCGCCGCAAAGCCGCCAACTGAGGTCCGCCACCGACCACGACTTTCGAGCCTGGCAGGTCGAGGTCCAGGAACGCTCCGATGTTCTTTTCAACCGCGACCCGGCCGACATGGATGAAGATCGGGCGCGGCAGGTCCCATATCTCTCGCGGTTCCGGCTTGAACAGGTCCAGGTCGACGCCGCGCGACCAGGATCGGATATTGCTGAAACCGCGCGCCACCAATTCATCACGCAACGACTGAGTCGCGACCATCGTCCCCTGCCCGGCCCCATGGAAGCGCCGCATCCAGGCATAGATCGGCCGCACGGGCAGGCCGGTGCGCGCCTTCACATACTCCGCGAATCGTGTGTGGAACGCGGTGGTGAACTTGAAGCCGGTGCGGCGCGCCCAGCGCCGGGCCGCGAGACCCAGCGGCCCCTCGGTCGCGATATGCAGGGCATCCGGCTGAAACGCCTCGATCATCGCGATCAGCCGGCGGCGGGGCATGAAGGACAAAGAGATGTCCGGGTAGGTCGGGCATGGGAAGGTGCGAAACCGGTCGGGACCGATCACTTCCACCACATGGCCCATGGCCTGCAGTTCACCGGCAACGGTGGTCAATGTGCGTACGACGCCATTGACCTGGGGTTTCCATGCATCCGTAACGATCAGGATACGATGGGATGGGGCGGGCGGCAGCATGATGTCGTCGCCTGCTTCATCAACGAAGGGAAGGGAGTCAAGCAGCTTGGGGCGCTCGTGCCCGTTGCGGCTCGAAAAATGACAACCGGTTCAATGCGGCCCAGTCGATCAGTTCGAAGGTGCCGTCATGGTGTTCCACCAGGGCGGTGCAACTTTCGACCCAGTCGCCATCGTTCATGTAGAGAATGCCGTTGACGTCCCGCATTTCCGCATGGTGGATGTGGCCGCACACGACACCGTCGAAGCCGCGTCGCCGAGCCTCGTCGGCGACTGCGATTTCGAAACGGTCGATGGCTTTTACGGCTTCCTTCACCTGGCGCTTCAACCAGGCGGACAGCGACCAGTATGGATAGCCCAACAGGCGGCGCCCGACGTTGAACCAACGGTTCATCGACAGGGCAGCCGTGTAGGCCCAATCGCCCAGCAGCGCGAGGAACCGTGCGTACCGTACGACGCTGTCGAACTCATCGCCGTGCAGGATCAGCAGGCGTTTGCCGTCCGCGGTGATGTGTTCCGATTCCCGGCACAGCTTGATGCCGCAGATTTCCAGGCCGATCGGAAGCCATGACCGGAACATTTCGTCGTGATTGCCCGGGATATAGGTGACGTTGGCTCCGGCGCGTGCATGGCGCACGATCTGGCGAAGCACGTCATCATGGGTTGCATCCCAGTACCAGGATTTGCGAAGGCGCCATCCGTCGATGATGTCGCCAACAAGGAAGAGATGCTGGCAGGAAGTTTGTGCCAGAAAATCGGCGAGGAACCCACTTCGGCAGCCACGCGTGCCGAGATGCGTGTCCGAGATAAAGACGCTCCGATAGGCGGGGCGTGCAAAGGATGATGACATTGTGTTCATGTTTAGAAAGGATTTAACGAAGCCGAGCGGGGTGTGGGGTGAAACTTCGATGACGAATCAATAATTTCCGGGTGATCCTGAAAGTAATCTATTAGTCAAATTACTGTCATTTATCTGACATTGTCCGTGGGCAGTAATGGCCCTTTGGTTTGGCTTCCGTGCGATTCGCTCTCACTGTAACCGCGAAACGGCCCCACCATGGTTATTGTCTTCAATCCCGTTGCCGGCCGCCGGCGCGCATCCCTGCTATGGCGGGTGCTGGATGTTCTGGTCGCCAATGGCGTCCGGCTGCATCTGGCGGAAACCACGCGGCCCGGCCACGCCGAAGCGCTGGCCCGCGATGCCGTGGGGCGCGGCGCCGAGATGGTCGTCGCGGCGGGAGGGGACGGGACGATCGCCGAAGTTGCCAATGGATTGATCGGTTCCAACACTCGGCTCGGTGTCATCCCGCTGGGCACGGCGAACGTGCTGGCCCATGAACTGGGACTTCCCTTCGGGCCGCGCGCGGTCGCCGCCGCGCTCGCCTTCGGTCGCACGACCACTTTATGGCCAGGTATCGCCAAGGGCGCCGATGGAGAGCGGCTGTTCGTTCAGATGGTTGGCGTCGGGTTCGATGCCCAGGTGGTTCGCCACCTCCCCTTTTCCCTCAAGAAGCTGCTCGGCAAAGGCGCCTATGTGCTGCAATCGTTGCGAGAAATGGTGCGGTATCCGTTTCCGGCCATTCATCTTCGCATCGACGGACTGGAAACCCAGACCGCCAGTGTGATCGTGTCCAAGGGGCGCCTTTATGGCGGTAACTTCCGCCTGGCCCCGAATGCGCGGTCGGGCGAACCGGGATTCTCGGTCGTGCTGTTCGATCACACGGGACCGGGGGCGGCGCTGATGTATGGTGCCGCGCTGCCGCTGGACCTGTTGGGCAAGGCCCCGGGCGTGCGACATCTTCGGGCCGCGACCATCAGCATCGTCGGCAACCAGCGGCTGCCGATCCAGACGGACGGCGACTTCGGCGGTTATACGCCGATGTCGGTGGTCGATGCGGCGGGGCCTATCCAGATCGTGACGGGATAGGGTCTTCGTGACGGGATGGGCCTCGGTTTTCCCGAAACCCGGGCCGTCCGCGACGACGCGCGATAACAACCACGACCCCGGGAGTTGCGCACGGGCCGGTGCACGTCATGGCGGGTGCAGACCCGCCATCCACGTCTTGCGGTGCCGACCTCAGCAAAGCCGTGGATGGCCCGCCTGCGCAGGCCATGACGGTAGAGGGCGGCCGCCCGCCTTATTGTGGCGCGTTGCCTACCGGCCCCCCATCGCCTGATCCAGATCCCGTATCAGATCCGCCGCGGTCTCCAACCCGATCGACAGCCGGATGACATCCGGTCCAGCGCCGGCCGCGATTCGCTGCTCCTCGGTCAACTGCCGGTGCGTGGTCGATGCCGGGTGCAGGATCAGGCTGCGGGTGTCGCCGACATTTGCCAGATGGGAAAACAGGCCCACGCTTTCGACCAGCTTGATGCCGGCCTCGTAGCCGCCTTTGACGCCAAAGGTGAATACCGATCCGGCGCCTTTCGGCAGGTATTTGCGGGCCAGTGCCCGGTAGGGGCTTGATTCCAGCCCGGCATAGGAAACCCACGCGACTTTCGGGTGATCGGCCAGGAACTCCGCCACCGCCTGGGCGTTCGCGCAATGCCGCTCCATCCGCAGATGCAGGGTTTCCACGCCGGTGATGGTCAGGAACGCGTTCATCGGCGCCATGGTCGGCCCATAATCCCGCAACGCCACCGCCCGCGCCTTGGTGGTAAAAGCAAAATCCCCGAAATTCTCGTAGAAGCGCAACCCGTGGTAGGCCGGTTCCGGCTCTGTCATCGACGGGAACTTGCCGCCCTGGGCCCAGTCGAATTTTCCCGACTCAACCACGATCCCGCCCATGGAGTTGCCGTGACCGCCCAGGAATTTCGTGGTGGAGTGGGTGACGATATCCGCCCCCCATTCGAACGGCCGGCACAGGAACGGCGTGGCGAGCGTGTTGTCGACAATCAGCGGCAGGCCGGCGTCATGCGCGACCTTGGCGATGGCTTCCAGATCGACGATCACGCCGCCGGGATTGGCCAGGCTTTCGACGAAGATCGCCTTGCACTTGGGCGTCAACGCGCGCCGGAAATTCTCCGGGTCGGACGGGTCCACGAAATGGCAATGCCAGCCCAGCTTCTTGAACGACAATCCGAATTGCGTCAGTGACCCGCCATAGAGCGCCCGCGACGCCAGGAATTCGTCGCCGGGTTCCAGCATCGTCGCGAACACCAGGAACTGCGCCGCATGGCCGGACGCCGCGGCAACGGCGGCGCGTCCGCCTTCCAGGCTGGCGACACGCTCCTCTAGCACCGCCACCGTCGGATTGGTCAGGCGAGAGTAGATGTAGCCGAAATTATGCAGGTTGAACAAAGACGCGGCGTGGTCGACGTCGTCGAACACATAGGCGGTCGTTTGGTAGATCGGCGTGGACCGCGCCCCGGTGGTCGGGTCCGGCGCGGCGCCCGCGTGCACGGCCAGAGTCTCGAACCCATAGGTGACATTGGTTTCCGGCAGCGGGCGCGGCTTGCGGGCGCGTTCGGTCGGAGGCGACGCGGCGCGGTTGCGGATGATGCCGGAATTGACCCCGCTCCAGGACAGTTCGCCGCCCAGACGTCCGAACTCGATCTTCGGGCAGCGGTTCATCACCACTTCCAGACCCGCGGCCTCGGCACGCGCGCCCGCTTCGTCGTTGCGGACGCCGAGCTGCATCCAGACCACCTTGGCGCCGATGGCGATGGCGTCTTCGACGATCGGGCCGACCTGGTCGGATGCGCGGAAGACGTCGACCATGTCGATCTTCTCGGGGATGTCGCGCAGGGAGGCGTAGATTTTCTCGCCCAGTTGGTCCTTCCCGGCGGTGGTCGGGTTGACCGGAATGACGCGGTAGCCCTTCCCCTGCAGATATTTCATCACGAAATAGCTGGGACGGTTCCAGTTGGAACTGGCGCCCACCATGGCAATCGTGCGCACCGTCGACAGGATGCGGCGGAGTTTGGCGTCGGCGTAATGGAGTGGGGCTGGCGCGGTCATGGCGGCGATCTCCCGTTCGGCGGGGATCAGCTATCGCGTGTTCCGGATGCTGGCAACGGCGGAGTGTTGCGCCGGCCGAACCCGGCCCAACGAAAGAGCCGCCCGTCGATGCATGCCATGCCGATGCCAATGGTCGCCATCCCCGCGACGTGGCGCATCAGGAGGGTCTCGCCCAGGACTGTTACGCCCAAAACGGTGGCACTGACCGGAATCAGGAAGGTAACCAGCATCAGGTTCACCGCCCCGGCCGCTGCCAGGATACGAAAGAAGAGAATGTAGGCGGCTGCCGTGGACAGAATCCCGATGCCAAGCACGGCGCCCCATGTGGCCGCACCGGGCATTGGCAAGGTCCATGGGTGCTCAATCAGGACCGACAAGGGAAGCAGTATCATGGCGGATGCGGTGACCTGGCCGGTCGCGGTCGCCAGGGGCGGGATACTCATGCGTCGGAACCGTCGTCCAAAAATGCTGGCCAACGCGTAGGAAAAGGCCGCTCCCAGGCAGGCCAATTGGGCGAACATGTCCTGGCCGAGGGATACCAACGCATCCGCGCCGATCGTGACAACAGCGCCTGCGAGACCGATGGCAACACCGACTGTCTTGCCGACGGTCAGTTTCTCATCGCGAGTCAGAAGATGGGCGGCGATCGCGGTGAACAGAGGCGTCGTCGCGTTCAGGATGGCGGCGACGCCGCTGGCGATGTGATGTTGCCCCCAGACGATCAGGGTGAACGGCAGGACGTTGTTCAGCAGGCCCATACCCAGGAACGCGAGCCACGCATATGCGGGCCATGGCATATGTTGCCGTGTCGCGCACAGAACCGCCCATAGCACGATTGCGGCCACCGAAACCCGTAACGCCACCAGGGTCACGGGCGGCAGGTCCGCGACCGCGATCCCCGTGAAGAAGAACGATCCGCCCCATAACAGGGACAGGGCGACAAGCATCGCCCACTCCACGCCGCCCATCGCCGGGGCAACTGGTTGCATTGTCGCTGACATGAAAACTCCCGCTGCCATTGCTGACAGCGGGAGCTAGCAGGATCGGCGGCGGGAAGACCTCCCGCCGATTGCGGTGGTTATCGGGTCTGCTGGATCGCCGACAGAACCCAGCGGTCGCCGGTCGGGCGGACGAACGTCCACAACTCAGTGGCCATGTCGCGGACCGTCGCGTCGCCGGCGACGACCCGGCCCGTCTGGTCGCGGGTCACGTCGAGCATCGAGAAGCGCATCGCCACGGTGGCGTAATCGCTGCCATTCTCCGACCACGCCTGCGACAGGTCGCCGGATTCCAGGCGGACATCGGTGATCGTGTTCTGCATGCCGCGATGGCGCTGTTCCATCAGTTGCTCACCGAAGTAGCTGGCCATTTCCGGGGTGGTCATTCCGCGCAGGGCACCTTCGTCCTGATTGCTCCAGGCGCCTTGCACGGCCTGCAACATACGCTCGAACGCGGTGAAATCCGCCGGGGTGATGGTCAGCGGCGCGACCGGAGGCGGTCCGCCAGCGCTGCCGCCCATGCGGTTCATCGGGTTCTGCGCGCCGTCCATGCTTCGGGCCATCATGTCCGGGCCGGTCGCCAGGGCCGGTTGCTGCCGCCGCCGGATCAAGCGCACCACGAACCAAATCGCCCCACCCAGCAGGGCGATCTGCAGCAGCATACCGAGCATGCCGATGCCGCCCATGCCGCCGCCGAAGAAGCCGCTGCCCATGAACATGCCGGCAAGGCCCACACCCAGCAGGCCGCCCGCCAGGCCGGCCATCAGCCCGCTGCGCGCGGGGGAGGCCATGCCAGCAGGGCTGGCCGCCGCCGGCGTGTTCGGCGTCACGGTCCGCTGCATCGGTTGGGCGGCGGTCGGCGCGGTATTCGTCGCCGGCGGGGCCGAGTGGGTCTGGCTTCCGCGGCTGCCGGATGACGTCCCGCCACCCGCCCGCGCATGCGCGAGGCCGGGTGCGAGGGCCAACGAAAGGACCGCGACGGATGCGAACAGGAAACTGGTACGGCGCATGGGATCTCGCTCTTGCTTGTACATGAAAACAATATGGTGGTTCGGCGTTGATACGTCCAGAGGGCGACCGCTGAGGACCTTGTTCAGGCACCCGCCAACGTCATTCCCTCCAACCGCACGGTGGGTGAGTCAGTCCCGCGACGAAACCGCAAGTCACTGGCAGGCGTCAAGTGCGCAAACATGTCGATTAAGTTACCTGCGACCGTGATTTCCGCCACCGGCTCCGCCAGCACGCCATCGCGGATCATGAAGCCGGCCGCGCCCCGGCTGTAATCGCCGGTCACACCGTTGACTCCCATGCCAATCATCTCCGTGATGTAGAGCCCGAGCTTGATGTCGGCCATCAGCGATACCGGGTCCAGAGCGCCGGCCGCCAGATAGAGATTGGTGGCCGATGGCGACGGCGGACCGCTGGTCCCGCGCGCGGCATGACCGGTGGACGCGAGGCCAAGTTGGCGGGCCGATCGGGAATCGAGCAGCCAGGTGGTCAACACGCCATCCTCGATCAGGGCACGGGCGACGGTCGGCGTGCCTTCCCCGTCGAACACGCGGGAGCGGAGGCCCCGAACCCGGCGTGGGTCGTCGAGCACGTTGATCCCGGCGGCAAAGATGCGCTGACCCAGCTTGTCACGCAGAAAGCTGGTGCCACGTGCCACGCTGGCGCCGTTGATCGCGCCGGTCAGATGGCCCAGCAGGCTGCCAGAGACCCGGGGGTCGAACACCACCGGCACCCGAGCGGTCTTGGCGCGGGTGGGGTTCAGCCGGCTTATGGCCCGTTCACCAGCGCTGTGGCCAATCGTGGCGGGATCGTCCAAATCCGACAGGTGCACGCAACTGTGGTAGTCGTAGTCGCGCTGCATGTCGGTGCCGGTCCCGGCCAACGCCGTCGCCGATACCGAATGGCTGGTGCCGGCCCGTCGTCCGGCAAAGCCCGCGGATGTCACCAGCACGATCTCGGTGCGGCCGTAGCCGGCCTCGGCACCTTCGGAGTTCGTGACGCCCTTGACCGCAAGCGCTGCCTCTTCCGCCGCCGAAGCACGCGCGATCAGCGCTTCGACCGACGGTTCGGACGGATCGTCGAGGTCCAGGTTGTCGAGGTCCGGGGTGCGAGCGGTGTCGGCCAGGCCGGTGAACGGATCCTCCGGCACGACGCGCGCCATCGCCACCGCGCGTTCCGCCAGCATCGCGAATCCGGACGGATCGACGGATGACGCGGAAACGATCGCCGCCTGCTTGCCCAGGAAAACGCGCAATCCCAGGTCCTGGCCCTCGGACCGTTCCACATGCTCGGTTTTGCCCAGGCGGCGTTGCACCGATACGGACGTGCCGGCAACAAGCACGGCATCCGCGGCGTCGGCCCCCGCGGCCTTGGCACGGGCGATCAGATCTTCGAGCAGGGCGAGGCGGTCGGTCATGGACTGGATTCCGCTGTTCACGTTCAGGGCCTGAGGCCACAAAGCTCCGGGCTCAGGTCAGGAGGGGTCTTCGTCGCACGCCACGCCAGCCAGCGCCAGTTCCAGTGTCTCGCCCCAAGGCACCGCCGATCTAAGCTGCGGCCCTGGCGTCGAGCGCGGCCATGCGTGCGTCCAACGCCGCGGTCAGGCTTTCCCGCCGTTCCCACAGCGATCGGTACCAGGCGATCCTTGGTTCCACCTGATAGGCCAGCATCCGCTCCTCGGTCACATAGCCGCGCGCGGCGTCGCCGATCTGGCGCGCAAGGTCCGGCATCGCGACCAGGCGCATCAGGTGGGACCGAAATTCGGCGACGTCACGGAACAGCAGGCCGGTGCCTTCATGGACGATGCTGCCGCTATAAACCACGGTGCTGGCCAGCGGCGCGACCCGGCAGGCGCCGGCTTCGATGAATTTCAGGTCCGACTTGGCGCGGTTGAAGCCGTTATCGTCCAGCGGCATGAACGAGATCTCGGACCGCCCGAGCAGCCTCATGTAGGTGTCGTAGTCGCAGGTCGGCATGAATGTCTTGTGGGGCGATTCCAGCGCGTCGAAGAAGCCACGATCATGGACGACCTGGAACCTGAGCCGAGCGCCGACCTTGGCGGCGACATCGTTGATCGCGGGCACCAGGTGCCGCCAGTCGGGCTCGCGGTTCAAGGCGCCGAAGAATAATGTCATCGACCGAGGGTCGGCGAAGTTGATAACCGGCGGCAGCGCAACCAGCGCGTTGGGGAAGATCGCGACCTCCGGATTGCGCGCCCGCAGCACATCCGCCAACGGGCGGGTGCTGGTTTGGATGGCGTGGACGCCGTAAAAGCCCAATTGCTCGGTATCCCTCATGCCACGCATGAAATCGGGATGGTCGTCGAATTCCGTGACGACCAGCCAGCCCGCATCCCGGATCGCCCGGAGCATTTTGCGGCCGTCCGCGCCTGACATATCCGGGCGATGCAGAACGAAGATACGCGCACGTCCGTCGTCGGGCGGGTTGGCCAACAGCCGGTCGGTCAGGCGCACCTCGACCAGGGGATCGGTGCCGATTGCCTGCAACGGGTGGACCACCCGGACATGCGACACGCCGCCGACCGGGGCCAGCATATTGCCCGCGACCGTCATGCGCTGACGCGGCTCCCGCCGCACGCGCCACACATATTGCAGTGCCGCGGATCGGCGCTTGTAGGCCACCGGATCAATGCCCAGCGCCGTCAGCGCGGGTTCCATCGCAGTCGCGAAGCGCTCCGACTGTTCCTGGTCGAAGACCCGTGGGTGCACGTCGCAGAGCATCAGTCCCGCGTCGGTCAGGCCGAGCCGCGTGCTTTCCAGGCTGAACCAGCGCAGATGGCTGCGGTCCAGCAGCCCCGAAGCCTGATAATCCCAATTTCCCCGCAACAGCCGCTCGGCGAAGCTCCAATGTTCTATATTCGGTAGACAAATCAACATCATACCGTCGGGAGACAACATCTCGGCGTGTCGTCGCAACAGCGCCCACGGGTCACGCATGTGCTCCAGGCTGGTGCTGTAGATGATGCAGTCGAGCCCGCCCGGGATATCGAACGGCATGGGGTCTGCCTCAATATCCACCACGGCCACTTCGGACAGGTGCTGTCTGGCGAGGTCGGCAAGCGTGGGGTTGCTTTCGATGCCCAAAAGCCGAGCGGTCGGATTCATCAGGCGGTAGGTGGCTAAAAGATCGCCGCGTCCGCAGGAGACATCCAGGACGCTTCGCGCGGACAGCGGGATCCGTTGAAGGAGGTCGGTCACGGGAGCCAGGGGTTCAGGCGGCATCGGCAGCTGTCGCTCCGGCAGAAATGGGGCGGGGTGGTGTCGACAGGCTGTCAGCCGATCGAGCCCAGGTTGAATGCGGGTCCGCCATACCGGTCCAGGCTCCAGGGGCGGGTCGGGGAAGACGTCGCAATATCGGACCCTCGATAAGGGTGTTGTCTCAGAATGTCGATCCGTTCTTGCATTCGAGTCTGGCAGCGATTCAGCGCCACGTCATCCGAAAGCTGTGGCTGGGCGGTCGCGACCCGCCGCAACGCCGCGGCTGCCCGAGCGGTGAAGGCTGCCGCCGCCGCCGCTCGCAGCCGCTTGTCCTGGCGATCCAGCAGCGCTCTGCCGCGATGCAGCCCCGCCAGGCCGGACGCCGCCGCCCAGGCCCGAAGCGACGAGGCTGGAAGATGGCGGAACGTCAGCCTGATATCCTGGGTGGCCGCCCAGTCCCACCATTTGGCGCGATGGATGCGGGCCAACGGTTGGATTGCGATCCATGGCACGCGCATGGCGTCGGCAACGATCACGCCGTGGAGTGCCTCACTGATCAGGGTGCGGCAGCGGCCGATGGCGGCCAGCACCGTGGCGGGATCGTCCCTGGGGTCGATCAGGGTCACGCCGGCCAGAGGGGCGGCCTGCTGCCAGGCGCCATAGGCCATGCTCTCGAAATGGGGCATGAAACCGATCTCATTCCCCGGGGCCGCGCCGGTTAATCCCGCCTTGGGTGATACTGCGTCGAGCAATCCCGGTTCGGGAAAGCCCACCACTGGCAGCAGGGCGGCCGGATCGCCAAGCCCCAGGGCTGGGGGCAGCCCGAGTTGGCGGGCGGTCCATGGGCCGCGTACCCAGTGGATGATCCAACTCCGATCGAGCACCGCGCGTGACTCGTACCCGCCATAGCCCGAGCCGGCGACCAGCTTGATCCGCGCGCTGCCGTGACGGTCGTCAAGGATCGACCCGATGCCCAGGAACCGCGTGCCCGGGTCCGAGTCGAAGAAGCCCGGCAACAGGCGCGGCCAGAGCAGACTGTTCAATTCGTCGCCGAAATTCGGCGTGGCTCCGCGCCACTGATACAGCATCATGGCGCATCACCCGCGCTGGCGGATCGGTGCGGAACTGCCATTGCCTGGGCGGTGGCCCATGCCTCCCAACCAAGCGCCGCCCGGAGAAAGCCGGTGGCGTAGGCCAGGCGCCAGCGCGCTTCCAGCCATCGGACAGACCGAGCGGGAACCAGACGCAGCGGGGCGAACAGGAAGGCGACCAGGCACCGTCGCGGCACTTCTCGCCAGATAGAGGCCGGTCGGCCGGTCAGGCGTCGGGTGACGGCCGTCGATGCGCCCTGCCAGTAAAGGCGCGACAGCAGCCATTTCGGAGTGAAGCGGCTGGCCTGGATCTGATGCAGCACCACGATCCGGCTATCGTAGCGGACCGAGTGGCCCAGGTTCTGCAAGGTCCAGGCGAGTTGCACTTCCTCGTCCGACAGCAGAACAGTGCCGTAACGCCCCGCCGTTGTGGGGAAGCCGCCGACCGCGCGCAGAGCCGCGACCGACACCACCATGTTCGCCGCATAGGGTTCCAGTGTGGCTGGCACATGGGGGGAACGGTATTCGCCGCGGCCCTCATATTCGATGATTGACAGCACGCCGAGCAGGGACGGCGGCCACCAGGCTGGCAACGGCGCTTCCCATCGCGGGAGGATGCGCCCGCCCAGAACCGCCGGCGGAGGACCGGGTTCGCCCAGAGCGCATTGGATGGCCGCGATCCAGTCCGGTGCCGGGATGGCATCGTCGTCGATATAGGCGATGTAGGGGGTGCGAGCGGCCTGGGCGCCGCTGTTCCGGGCAAGGCTCACGCCCGGCTGGTCCACGCGGCTCAGCGTGGCGCCATGGTCCCGGGCCAGGGTCGCAAGGATGGCCGCGGCCGGTTCGGAAGACGCGCGGTCCACGATCAGGGTGTCGAAGCGGTCCGCCGCGACCGTCTGGGCGCGCAGGCCGGCCAGACAGTCGCGCACATAGTCCGGCCGGTCATGCGTGCAGATGCAGACGGTGATGTCCATGCGTCAAGCATACGCGGCGCATGTTGACGAACACTTAAGACGGAACGGCGCGGTCGTCATCCAGACCGTGTCGGCACGGCCTCTTTCCGTGGTCTATCCCGCCATACGGGGCGTGAACCGAGCAGCAAAAAAAGGCGCCTTAGCCCGGTCGCCCAACGCCATGGTATTCAAACCCGGCGGCACGCATCGCCACTGGGTCATAGACGTTCCGCAAATCGACCATCACCTTGCCGCGCATGGCGGCCCGGAGGCGTTCGGGCGCCAGGGCCCGGAACTCGTTCCATTCGGTGATCAGGACCAGGGCGTCGGCCCCACCGACCGCATCCATCGCATCCCGGCAATAGATCAGGCTATCGGGCAGCAGGGGGCGAGCCTGATCCATGCCCTCTGGGTCGAAGGCCCGGATGACCGCGCCGTCACCGGCCAGGCGGGACACGATGGACAGCGACGGCGCATCGCGCATGTCGTCGGTTTCGGGCTTGAAGGTCAGGCCCAGCACCGCGATGGTCTTGCCGCGCACGGACCCGCCGCAGGCCGCGATCACCCGCATGGCCATGCTGGATTTGCGCGCATCATTGACCGCGACCGTGGCCTCCACCAGACGAGACGGCGCCCCGTAGTCCTGTGCGGTGCGGACCAACGCCAGCGTGTCCTTGGGGAAGCAGGACCCGCCGTAACCCGGCCCGGGATGCAGGAATTTGCGCCCGATCCGCCCGTCCAGGCCGATACCGCGCGCGACGTCGTGCACGTCGGCGCCGACTTTCTCGCACAAATCCGCCATTTCGTTGATGAAGGTGACCTTCATCGCCAGGAAGGCGTTGGCCGCGTATTTGGTCAGTTCCGCGGTCTCGATGCCGGTGAACACGATCGGCGCCTCGATCAGATACAGCGGCCGATACAGGCGGCGCAGCACCTCTCGCGCACGTTCGGATTCCGCGCCGATGACCACCCGATCCGGGCGCATGAAGTCGCCGATGGCATTGCCTTCGCGCAGGAATTCCGGGTTCGAGGCAACGTCGAAGTCCAAATCCGGGCGCGCGGCGCGGACGATTTCGGAGATCCGCCGCCCGGTGCCGACCGGCACGGTCGATTTGGTGACGATCACCGCATAGCCGCTCAAGGCCAGCGCGACCTGTTCGGCCGCGGCGTAGACATAAGTCAGGTCGGCATGCCCGTCGCCGCGACGGGTCGGGGTGCCGACGGCGATGAACACCGCCTCCACATCCTTCAGGGCTTCCTTCAGGTCGCCGGTAAACGTCAGGCGCCCCGCCTTCACGTTGCCTTCCACCAAGGTGTTCAGCCCGGGCTCGAAGATCGGAATCCGGCCTTCCATCAGCGCGGTCAGCTTGTCGCCGTCCGCCTCCACAAGGGTGACGTCGGTCCCGAATTCGGCGAAACAGGCGCCAGAAACCAGGCCGACATAGCCGCCGCCGATCATCGCGATACGCACGATTCTGTATCCTTTAGCGAGATTGAGCAGCATTCAGCACAATGGCGCGCTGGATTCCAGCAGGTTGTGGGATCGGCATACCCGTCGCGCTGACATCCGCACCGCAAGCGCGACGCCGCCACCCATGCGCCCGCCCGATGTTCCCGCCATCGCCCCATGATCGAACCACCCGATATTAGTGATTCCGCATGCCGGCCACCTCGTCCAGCAGCCGTTGTTCGGCGCGTGCCTCCGCCGCCTGACGCTCCGCTTCCCGCTTCTCAATCACCTCTTCCACCGCATGCAAAGCCGCTCGGCTTGCCGCCAGCACGGTGCGAGCCTCATGCGTGCGGCTCTCGGCCTGCTGCATGGCAACCGCGGCGGCCTGCTGTTCCCTGCGGATGCGGCGGAACCAGGCGCCGAATTCCTCCACCGCGCGATCATCGGTGTCGACGCGGCAGACCGTCTCGATCTCCTGTTCGATTTCCGTCTCGATCAGGCGCACCGCGGCGGCGGACGCCGTCTCCGCACGCAGGCACTCGGCCAGCGCGCGTTGCGCCTCGTCGGCTGTCATGCGGCGCAGGCGGAGGAGGACGGTCATCGGATCGCGCGGCATGGGTTATCCTTTCAGGGCTGTGCGAAGCAGATCGAATGCCTGCTCGCCGTCGGTGCGCTCGTCGCGTTCCTGGCGCAGCACCGCCTCTATCCGAGGCGCGATCGCCAGCGCTTCATCCACCGCGGGATCGGTGCCGGCCTGGTAGGCGCCGAGGCGCACCATGTCGGCCATGTCGCCATGCAGCGCGAGGATCTGGCGCGATTTGCGGACCAGGGCGATTTCCTCGGCGGACATGCAACTCGTGGCGGCGCGGGACAGTGACCGCAATATGTCGATCGCCGGGTAACGGCCGGCCTCTCCGATCCTCCGATCCAGGATGACGTGGCCATCGAGAATGCCACGGACGGCGTCGGCGATCGGCTCGTTATGGTCGTCGCCTTCGACCAGCACGGTGAACAGCGCGGTGATGTGGCCGGCGGACCCATCCGGTTGCTCGATCCCCGGGCCGGCGCGTTCCAGCAGGCGCGGCAATTCGGCGAAGACGCTGGGCGGGTAGCCGCGGGTCGCGGGGGGTTCCCCGGCGGATAATCCGATCTCCCGCTGCGCCAGGCAGAACCGGGTGACGCTGTCCATCAGCAGGAGCACGGATTTGCCCTGGTCCCGGTAGTGCTCCGCGATGGTCATGGCGGTATGGCCGGCCTGGCGCCGCATCAAAGGCGGAGCGTCGGACGTCGCCACCACCACGACGGACCGCGCGAGGCCGTCGGGTCCCAGATCGTCCTCGATGAATTCGCGGACCTCGCGTCCCCGTTCGCCGACCAGGGCCAGCACCGCGACATCGCAGTCGGTCTGCTTGGCGAGCATGGCCAGCAATGTGGACTTGCCGACGCCGGACCCGGCGAACAGCCCCAGCCTCTGACCTTGTCGGCAGGTGGTGAAGCAATTCAGCGCCCGCACCCCAAGATCGAGGCGCGGGCCAAGGCGGGCGCGATCGGTCGCTTCCGGCGGCGGCGCGCGGAGCGGACGCCCATGACGGCCAGGCGGAAGCGGCCCCTTGCCATCGAGCGGGCGACCAAGCGGATCGACCACCCGGGACAGCCAGTCATCGGAGACCGCGAGCATGGCGCCGTGACCGGACGCGAGGATGGCGGCACTGCCGGGGCCGATCCCGGACAGGACGCCGAATGGCATGGTCTGCGCATTTCCATCGCGGAAGGCGACGATCTCGGCCTCGACCAGCCGGCCGTCGCGATCCGTGAGGTTGACGCGATCTCCAATCATGGCATGACCGTTCAGCCCGTCGATTTCCACGACGAGGCCGGAGACCCCAGTGACACGCCCTTGTACTCGAAGTGGCGCGAGCGACCGAAGTGCCCCTGCCGCGAGGTTCGATCTTAATTCGAGATTCGTGCATCTCATTTAGACAATCATTTCCTGATAGAGGATATGTTTCATAAATGTTCGCAATTTCATATTCGAACGTGGCGGATTATGAGAAGAAATACACTGAAAAGGTGAAAAATATATGGCCGAACACACGCTATGGTGGTAGAGACTTCGTCATGGTCGCTGAGAGGGCATCATGCGAGTCCTGCTAGTGGAAGACGATCTCACGGCCGCGCGCGGCGTGATACTGATGTTGAAGGCGGCTGGGGCCGTCATCGACCATTCGGAAACCGGAGAGGAAGCGCTCGCGCTTTCCCGGCACTACGAATACGATGTGGTGCTGCTCGATCTTGTCTTGCCCGACATGGAAGGGTTCGAGGTGGTGAGGCGCATGCGCATCGCCCGCAACGATACCCCTGTCCTGATCCTGTCTGGCCAGACCCGCCCGCAGGCGAAGGTCAAGGGGCTGGGGCTTGGCGCGGATGATTTCATCACCAAACCCTTCGACAAGGCGGAACTGCTCGCGCGGATGCAAGCCGTGGTGCGCCGAAGCAAGGGGTTCAGCCAGCCGACCCTGCGGATCGGACCGATCGAACTCAATCTGGACAGCCGAGAGGTGATGGTTGGCGGGAAAGAGGTGCATCTGACCGGCAAGGAATATTCGATTCTGGAATTGCTGGTGCTCCGCAAAGGCATGGTCCTGACCAAGGAAGCGTTCCTGAACCATCTTTACGGCGGCATGGATGAACCGGAGATGAAAATCATCGACGTCTTCATCTGCAAATTGCGAAAAAAATTGGCCCATGCCGGGGCGGACAACCTGATCGCCACGGTCTGGGGTCGTGGCTACATGTTGCGTGAACCGGCCGCCGAGGACCTGGTCGAAAACCCGACGGAACCGGCACGTCTGGCGCGCTACTACTCCACGGCCTGATCGGGTCGATGGTCTCGCCCGCCATGATGGCGGGAGACGTGTGCCACGATCCCCTCGACGTCGACGTGGACCATCAGGTCGACGGCCCGGACGACCGTCACGATGGCGGCGATCGCTCGGTGTCTGTCCGGAAACATAGTGCGCCTTTTCAGTGGGCTACCATGAGGCGGCTGGCAGGCGCGGCCCCGAACGCGATGCGGGGCCATCGATGAGGGGCCGCAACGCACCAGACGCCCATGGTAGTCCGCTGAAAAGGTGCATTATGTTTCCGTACAGACACTCAGGTTCGGCGGACAAAATCCGGCCGGACCTGCCGCAGGTCGGCGGCGGTGTCGACGTCTCGCAGCCGACGCCCCAGGACAATCCGTCGTCCTTGAAAGTTCAGCAGCGTGTCGGACAACGCGTGCGCGCTGGACCATCGTGCGTTCGCAAAGGGCTTGCCCGGCCGACGGGGTCCGAGGGCGACCAGCCAAAAACCGCCATCCATTGACGGGCCGAAGGCCGCATCCGCTGACCCGAGGGCGCGGAATGCGCCGGTGAGGTCGGCGGCACCAGCATCGGGGATGTCCGTCCCGATGATGGCGACGTTGCGCCGCGGAAATCGGGCGCAGGCGCGGTGCATACGCTGGCCGATGTCGCCTCGACCCTGGCCGATACGTTCCACATCGACAGGCAGGCGGCAGCGCGCGCGATCGGGCGTCAGCGCCAGGATGGTGCGAAAGCGCCCATGCGCCGTCAGATCGCGCAGCAGGTTCAACAGGGTGGCGGTGTGGAACCGCAAGGCGGCCCGCTGTCCGATGTCACGCGCCAGTCGTCGCTTGACGGTGCCCAGGCGTGGGATCCGGGCAAACACGATGACGGTGTCCTTCATCGGTAGACACGGACGATCACCGCCGGCGGAACGCCCAGCCACCACAGGGTCAGGCACAAAAGGTTTCGGGCGGATCGGGCATACCAGCCGTCTCTTTCCCATTTCGCGGCGGATGTCAGCGCCTGGGTTTGCAATCCGATCAGCCGGTCGCGGCCGAGGCGGCGGATCAGGTCCACATCCTCCATGATCGGCTGGAATCGCATGCCACCCACCTGGTGCAAAAGAGTTCGGTGTATCAGCAACCCCTGGTCTCCATAGGGCAGCGCCAGGACCCGGCAGCGCCAGGCGACCGCGGCTTCCAACCTTCGGGCGCGGGGAAGGGCGGACGCGAGCGCGAACCGGAAATAGCCCGCCTTGTCGGGATGGTCACGCATATGGCGAGCGGCTTCGTCGCGCCAGCCGGGTTGCGGCATTGTGTCGGCATGCAGGATCAGCAGCCAATCATGGGTCGCCGCCACGATCCCCGCGGCGATTTGCGCTCCTCGGCCCCGACCGGTGGCCAGCACCTGGGCTCCGGCCGCCGCCGCCACGGCCGGGGTCCCATCGGTGCTGCCGCCATCGACCACGATGCACTGCGCGACCGCCCCCAGCGCTTCGAGCGTGGCGGGGAGCGTCAGCGCCGCGTTCAGCGTGGGGATGATCACAGACAGTGCGAGCGGTACCGTCATGTTCGTATTTTGTTCTTGACTGCCAGGATATGCGCTGCCAATTTCTGGGCCTCACGGTTGTCTGGGTCGCCAGCGGGCGCCGGGGTGGTCGGGCGAACGTGACCTTGCCGACTGACCGCGCTGACCAAGCCGCGCAGACCCGGACTTGGGGCCAGAACTTGGGGCCAGGATTTGGGGCCAGGACTCGGGACCAGGACTTGGCTCCAGGACTCGGGGCGGCCGACTGTGCGGGGTAACCGGGTCGAACACACGGGGAACAGATCATGAGACAACGGATCGATCCTGGCAATACCGGGCAGGCACCTGATGACGCGGGTCGCGACCTGGACACCATCGCTGCCATGGCGCGCGCCGGCCTGCCGGATGAGGCGCCCGCGATCGCCATGCCATCGCCGGCGCGATCCGGTCGCGGTGCGGTCACCAACCCCCCGGTCCGCTTCGAACCGCGCGCCGCCAGCCCATTCGACGACGGCTGGGAAACGCTGACGGAGGAGTTTGGCGACCCGCCGAAGCTGGCCACGACCTTGACGCGGGATGCGTCGAAATCGGTGATCAGTTGGAACAGCTCCCCCGATCTCGGGTTCGATCGGGCGATCAACCCCTATCGCGGCTGCGAGCACGGCTGCACCTACTGCTATGCTCGCCCCACCCACGCCTATCTGGGCTACTCGCCCGGGCTGGATTTCGAGACCAAGCTGACCTTCAAGCCCGATGTCGCGGAATTGCTGGAAAAGGAGCTGCGCAAGCCGAATTACGCCGCGAAGACGATGGCTCTGGGGTCGAACACCGACCCGTATCAGCCGGTGGAACGCACCCTGAAGCTGACCCGCGCGGTGCTGGAGGTTTTGGATCGCTACAACCATCCGGTCGGGATCGTCACCAAATCGGCCGGCGTGTTGCGGGATCTGGACATCCTGGCGTCCATGGCGGAGCGAAATCTGGTCCGGGTCCATATGTCGATCACCACGCTGGATCCGCGCCTGGCCCGCATCATGGAACCGCGGGCGGCCACGCCGGCCCGACGGCTTCACGCCATCGCCGAACTGACCCGGGCCGGCGTGCCGACCGGCGTGCTGGCGGCGCCCATGATCCCGGCGCTGAACGACGCAGAGCTTGAGAAAATCCTCGAAGCCGCCGCGCGCGCGGGCGCCCGTCATGCCCGTTACATCCTGCTGCGTCTGCCGCATGAGTTGCGGCAGATGTTCGAGGACTGGCTGCATGCAAGCTTTCCGGAGCGAGCGAAACATGTCCTGGCCCTGATCAAGGAAACCAGGGCCGGCGGTCTGACCGACTCCCGCTTCCACCACAGATTCTCGGGCCAGGGCGTCTATGCCGACCTGCTCGTGCGCCGGTTTTCCCGTGCCGCGCGCCAGTGGGGGCTTGACGGAGACCGACATGCGCTGGATTGCTCCCTGTTCAAGGTGCCGAATGTCCAGGCGGTTGAGGCCCAGGCACAACTGTCTCTTTTCTGATTTTGTGGCGCGGAACGGCTGATCCACGCGACCCGGCGCCCTTTTCAGGTCGAAAGCCCTTGACACCGGAGCGCGCGCGTCATTTCTACGCGCCCTGCCGGATGGTTCAACCGGACCTGTTCGGTGGACGGTCTGGTGGACGAAATGGGTGTGCCCGTATAATGGAGCGCGCACAGTAGGGGTGTAGCTCAATTGGCTAGAGCGCCGGTCTCCAAAACCGGAGGTTGGGGGTTCGAGACCCTCCACCCCTGCCAGTCGGCCAGTTTTTTGGTAGCGGGAGTTTGATCGACGTGGCGCTGGAACCGGCGAAATTCATACGCGAGGTACGGATAGAGGTGTCCAAGGTCACCTGGCCCACCCGCAAGGAGACGCTGGTGACCACGGGCCTGGTGTTTGTCATGGCCGTCGTGTCGGCGATTTTCTTTTTCGTCGTCGATCAGGTGGTCGGCCTCGGAGTCCGCGCGCTGTTCGGCGTGACCATCTGAGAGGGTGCCGCAATATCATGGCCAAGCGTTGGTATGTCGTTCACGTCTATTCGGGCTTCGAGAAAAAAATCGCCCAACAGATAAAGGAGCAGGCCGTCCAGAAGGGCCTGGGTGAGCAGTTCGAGGAGGTGTTGGTGCCGTCCGAGAACGTGGTCGAGGTCAGACGCGGCCAGAAGATCAACTCCGAGCACAAATTCTTTCCTGGTTACGTCCTGGTGAAGATGGACCTCACGGACGATGCCTGGCATCTCGTCAAGAACACCCCGAAAGTCACCGGCTTCCTGGGCAGCAAGACCCGTCCCAGCCCGATCAGCGACGCGGAGGCGGACCGCATCCTGAAACAGAGCCAGGAAGGCGTCGAACGCCCGCGGCCCGCGGTGCTGTATGAGGTCGGCGAGCAGATCCGTGTCGCCGACGGCCCCTTCACCAGCTTCAACGGCACGGTCGAAGAGGTCGACGAGGAGAAGGGGCGGGTCAAGGTCAGCGTCTCGATCTTCGGCCGCTCCACGCCGGTCGAACTGGAATACTCCCAGGTCGAGAAGGTCTGAGGCGCGTCGTCGGGGCTTGGGTTTGGAAAGTTCGCCGGGGCAGCGTTGCGGAAGCGTGGGCCGTGGTCGGCCCCTTCGACCTACCGGGGCGGTTTGGTCCAGCCGTCAGGTTCAGGGAGGATAATCATGGTCACATCCGGGCGCGTCGCCTTCGGCACGATGGATGAGGTGTTGTACGGCATCCCCGCCGCTCAGGCGGTCGCCGATCAGGCTCGGCTGCTGGGCTCGGAGCGGGTATTCCTGATGGTCAGCGGCACCCTGAACCGCGAGACGGATGAGATCGAGAAAATCCGGAAAGCCCTGGGCAATCGCTGCGCCGGGGTGTTCGACCGGATGCCGCCGCACACGCCCCGCGCCGCGGTGATTGATGCGGCCGAACAGGCACGCGCGGCGAAGGCGGATCTGATCGTGACGATTGGTGGCGGTTCCATCACCGATGGAGCGAAGGCCGTCCAGTTGTGCCTCGCCAACGATATTCGCACGCCGGAAGCCCTGGACGCGTTGCTGCCGGTCAAGGGGCCGGACGGGGTTATGGGACTGCCCCCGATGAACGCACCGACCGTTCGTCAGATCTCGGTGCCGACAACGCTCTCGGCGGGGGAGTTCAGCGCCATATCCGGGGTCACGGATGAGCGGATCCGGGTGAAGCAGTTGATCCGTCACCCGATGATCAGTCCCAGCGTGGTGATCCTGGATCCGACGATCACCTTGCACACCCCGGAATGGCTGTTTCTGTCCACCGGCATCCGAGCGGTCGATCATTGCGTCGAAGGCGTCTGCTCGAACGAGGCGAACCCGTT